>JBEBGK010000239.1:0-5883 GCA_040081515.1 Chthoniobacteraceae bacterium | reverse complement strand
GGTGTGCGGCACGTAGTCGAGGTCGCAGCCCTCGCCGGGGTTGTCGAGATTGATGGTCGGCGGGATCACGCCGGTCTGGAGCGACTTGATGCACACGACCGTCTCCACGACGCCCGCCGCGCCGAGCAGATGCCCGGTCATGCTCTTCGAGGAGCTCACCTGCAGCTTCTTCACGTGCTCGCCGAAGACCAGCTTGAGCGCCTTCGTCTCGCAGACGTCGCCGACGGGGGTCGATGTCCCGTGCGCGTTCACGTAATCCACGTCCGTCGCGTTCAGCCCGGCCTTGCGCAACGCCATCGCCATGCAGCGCGCGGCGCCTTCGCCCTCCGGGAGCGGCGCGCTCATGTGGTAGGCGTCGGCGCTCAGGCCGTAGCCGACGATCTCGCCGTAGATTTTCGCGCCACGCTTCTTCGCGGCCTCCAGTTCCTCCATCACCACGACGCCCGCGCCCTCGCCCATCACGAAGCCATCGCGATCCCGATCCCACGGGCGGCTCGCCTTCGTCGGCTCGTCGTTGCGCGTGCTGAGCGCCTTCATCGCCGCAAAGCCCCCGATTCCCATCGGCACGATCGCCGCCTCGCTTCCGCCGGCGACGAAGATGTCCGCATCGCCTTCCCGCAGCATCCGCCACGCCTCGCCCAGCGCGTGGGCGCTGGTGGAGCAGGCGCTCGTCGTCGCGTAGTTCGGCCCCTGCAATCCCCACTCCATCGACACGGTGCCGCTCGCCATGTTGCTGATGAGCATCGGAATCAGGAACGGTGAGAGCCGCTTCGGCCCCTTCTGCATGAGCACCGTGTGCTGCGCCTCGAGCGTGGCCAGTCCGCCGATGCCGCTCCCGATCATGCATCCGAACCGCTCGGGCACCGGAACCGGCCGCGTGAATCCCGCGTCCTCCATCGCCAGCTTCGCCGCGCCCACGGCGAGCTGCGTGTAGCGATCCGCCCGCCGCACGTCCTTGGGCACCTTGAAAAACTTCACGGGATCAAAGTCCCGCACCTCACCCGCGATCTTGCAGTCGTAGTCGGTGACGTCGAATTGCGTGACCGGGCCGACTCCGCTGACGCCATTGGTGACGTTGACCCAGAAGGTCTGGAGATCGTTCCCCACCGGCGAGAGGACCCCCATTCCCGTGATGACGACTCTGCGCTGGTTGCTCATACAGGGTTCTTGGAAAAGTCGCGCATGCTCGACAGGGCTGGGTTCGCTGGCAAATGCAAAGTTTCGACCGCCGCGGCGTCAGCCATCTTCAGCCGATTTTGAATTCCGCGCGGTAAAGACCCGCCGCATTCTCCTCGTGCCGGACGACGGGCACGCCCAGCACGCGGCCAAAGAGTTCCTCCTCCAGCTTCGCCACGGCCGGATAGGCGCGGAGGACGTCAAGAAAGGGGCAGTGATGCTCGACGATGGAAAGTTCGCCGGCCGTGCCATGTTCGAGGGCCGCCATGTGACCGTCGGCGTCGCGCGCGCGGGCGAGCGACGCGGCACTCGCGGCGAGGTCTTCGCCTTTCACCTTCCCGGAAAGCGCCGCGGCCTTCTGCCGCCAGACCAGCATCAGCAGCTTGTCCGCAGCCGAGGGCCCGAAAAGTTTCCTGGAAGCCTCGAGCAGTTCGAGCGTCAGCGGGTTGCTCGCGGCGGGGAACAATTCATGCGCGCGGTCCGTGAGCCGGTAGAGGATGCGCGGGCGGCCCGTGTTGCCATCGGGCCGCGGTTCGCGGCGACCGTCGAGCAGGCCACGTCCCTCGAGGTCGAGGCAGAGGTCCTTGATGCCCATGTACGACATGCCGAGTTGATCGGCGAGTTCCTGCACGCTGAGCCCCTGCGTCCGCTTGAGCGCATTGAGCACTCGCAAGCGGGCCGAGCGGGCGACGGCGGCTATCAACTTCTGCGACATGCGAGGAGAATGCAGTATTCAGTGTTCAGTGCACAGTTCTCAGTTCAGCGCGCCGCTGACAACTGACAACCGGATCCTGAATGCGGGGCACCGGGCACTCACTTCTTCCCGTCCACTCCCCGGTGGCGGCGGTAGGCGCTGACGATTCGCTGGACGAGTTCATGGCGGATCACGTCGCGGTCTTCGAAATGGATGAACGAGATCCCCTCGATCTCCCGCAACGCGGCGAGCGCCTCGACCATGCCGCTGCGCTTGTTCACCGGCAGGTCGATCTGGGTCGGGTCGCCGGTGATGACGGCCTTGCTCTCGGTGCCGAGCCGGGTGAGGAACATGAACATCTGCTCGCTGGTCGTGTTCTGCGCCTCGTCGAGGACCACGAAGGCATGATTGAGCGTCCGCCCGCGCATGTAGGCCAGCGGCGCGACTTCGATCACGCCGCGTTCGAAGCACCGCTGCAATTCCTCGGGCTCGAACATGTCGTGCAACGCGTCGTAGAGCGGGCGCAGGTAGGGCATGATTTTTTCCTGCAGATCGCCCGGCAGAAAGCCGAGCGCCTCGCCGGCCTCGACGGCGGGACGCGTGAGGATGATCCGGTGGACCTCCTCCTTTTTCAGAGCGGAGACCGCCATCGCCATCGCGAGGTAAGTCTTGCCGGTGCCCGCGGGGCCGATGCCGAACGTCATGTCGTGCTGCTGGATCGCCTGGATGTATTCGCGCTGCTTCGCCGTCTTCGGGATGATCGGCGGGCGCTTCGGCGAGCACTGGATCTTCGTGACGACGAGCGAATCCAGCCCGACCGATCCCGACTCCTGCACGCTGCGGAGCGCATACTGAAATTCATACCGGCGGATGTTCAGCCCGCCGCGCCGCGCATCCTCGATCTGCCGGAAAAGCCTGCCGGTGGTCTCCACGGCATCCGGCTCGCCCTCGACGCGCAACCAGCCCTCCCGCGTCGTGATCTTCACCCCGAGCGCCTGCTCGACGGCGCGGAGGTTTTGCAAATCGTTCAGGAAAAGCGAGCCGAGCACACGGGCGCTCGCGAATTCAAAAGTCTGGACCTCGCTCATCGCGGCCGCACCGCCCTACCGGAACCCGTACGCCATGCCCCAGTGCGTCCGTTCCTGCGGAGATTTCTCGATCTCCACGATGATGTAAAAGGTGCCCGATCGCTTCGGCACGACGCGCGCGGAGGCAAACTGGCCCTTCTGCCGCGCATCCACCTCGCAGAGATTGCCGTCGCTGTCATAGACGTGGACGGAGATGCGCGCCGACTTCACGTCGGTCGCCATCCAGAACCAGTACTCGTTCCCCTTGAAAAGCTGCTGCGTGATCGCCTTGGGCTGCCCCACCGCCATGTCGCCGCCCCAATAGTCTTCGCGGACGGTGAATCCCTCCTTGATATACGGCTGGGCGGCCTCGAGCGCGTACGCGAGAGCGTCATCGACGGTGGCGTTTGCAGGCATGCAGGCGACCAGGACGACGAGCAGGGCTGAAAGGATTCGATTCACAGGAGTGCCGCCTATTTCTTGGATTGGATCGCCTTCACAAGGTTCGAGGAGATCACGCCGACTTCCTTCACGGATTTCGCGGAAATCACCGCGCCATCGGCGAGGCCGATCAACGGGCGGATGTCCTTGAGGCCCTCGCGGATTTTTCCGATGAGCGCATTCCGCCGGTAGCGGCCCTTGAGTCCCTCGAGCCGCCCGTCGAAGAAATCCAGCAGCACCGGCTGATGGAGCAGATCCGCGCCGTCGCGCGAATAATCGCCATTCACCACCTCGCAGAGCGCCTCGGTGCCGCGGAGCCAGCCGCCGAGGCTCACCAGTTGCGAGAGCTGGTCGCTGCCGAGTTCGGCCATGCCGGACTTGACCTCCGAAAGTGCGCCGTCGAGTTCCTTGCGCACCTGACGCCAGTCCTTCTGGTCACCGGCATCGATGATTGCATTCGCGCGCTTCTTCACGGATTTGCTGACGCCGAGCGCCTCGCTGAGGCTCAGGACGCTGCGCCCGATCTTCTTCACCTGGTCGGCATCCTCCGCCTCCACCGCCACGAATCCCTCGGCGATGACGGTCCCGAGATAAAGCGCGACCTGCGGCTGCTCGCCGAATGGCTTCGCGACATTCTTTATCGGACGGAGGACCTCCACCCAGCGCGGCCTCCCGAGCTTGTCGAGCACGCCGAAGATCTCGCTCGGCACGGGGACGATCACGTCCTCCACGAGCTTCGATTGCTGCGGCAGCTTGCTCACGTCGATCTTCTGCGGGGGCGCCGCATGGGACGTGATCGCGAGGCACAGCAGCGCTGGCAAAAGGGACTTTTTCATCGATACAAACATGACTTCCTCGGGCATCAGAGGGATCACAACCGATGGGAGCACCGCGCTGCAAGCCATCTTTTCCGTTGCAGCCGCCGCTTCCCCACGGGCTATGCTCCCGCCATGCCCAACTCCGCCGCCTCGCGACTGAAGCTCGCGAAATTCTCCGAGCCGCTCGTCACCGAGACGGCGCAGTCGGCCCTGCAGGAGGTCGGCGGCCGCGTGAGTTGCGCCTTCGTTTTTTGCTCCGCGGATTATCGCGAACACCTTCCGGACTTCCTCGAGATCCTCCGCGTGCACGGGCACATCCCGCTCTTGTTCGGCTGCAGCGGCGCGGGATTGATCGGGACGGGCGCCGAGGCGGAATCGGCGAGCGGCTTCTCCCTGCTCATGCTGCATCTGCCGCACACGAAGCTAGCGCCGTTCAGTTTCTCGC
The DNA here is from genome assembly GCA_040081515.1 of Chthoniobacteraceae bacterium. Taxonomy (GTDB): domain Bacteria; phylum Verrucomicrobiota; class Verrucomicrobiia; order Chthoniobacterales; family Chthoniobacteraceae; genus SXWH01. The sequence continues at coordinate 1,242 of JBEBGK010000239.1, read as the reverse complement.
AGGCGACCGCGCCCGACCTCGATGATCCGCAGGCGTGGCGCATCGCAGCCGGCGGCGAGGACATGGACGCCTGGTTATTGCTTGCCGATCCCACCGGCGTCCCGATCGAGAAATGGGTCGCGACCTGGAGCGCAGCGTTCCCCGGCTGCCCGTGCATCGGCGGCCTCGCCAGCGGTGGCCGGAACGGGGAGGACTTCTTCGTGTTTCGCGACGGTGCGCTCATGGAGTCGGGCGGCGCCGCGCTCGGTTTCCGCGGCGGGATGCAGATTCACACGCTCGTGAGCCAGGGCTGCCGTCCCATCGGCGAGGCGCTGCCGGTGACGGCCGCGGAGGAGAATGTGATCCAGATGCTCGGCTCGCGGCCCGCGTGCCAGGTGCTCGAGGATGCATTTCAAACCCTCTCGACCAAGGAGAGGGAAAAGGCGCGGGGCAATCTCTTCGCGGGACTGGCCGCGACGGAATACCGCGATGAATTCCAGCGCGGAGATTTCCTCATCCGGAACATCCTCGGCGCGGATCAATCCAGCGGCGCAGTGGCCGTGGCGGCCCTGCCGCGCATCGGCCAGACGCTCCAGTATCAGCTCCGCGACGCGCGGACTGCCGATGAGGAGCTGCGCCATCTCGCCGGCCTGCTCGCGGCCGATGGTGTGAAGCCGTTTGCGTCGCTCCTTTTCTCATGCGGAGGCCGTGGGCGCGCGCTGTTCGGAACCGGCAACCACGACGCGAGCGTGCTCGCGGAATTTTTCACCCCGCACCCGAGCACGGGATTCTTCTGCAACGGGGAAATCGGTCCGGTCGGCGGGAAAAATTTCGTCCACGGCTACACCGCATGCGCGGCCCTCTTCGCGTGACCCGGTGATGCCCGCCGACCCGGACATCCTCCGAATCCAGACGCACGCCGAAGGGCCTGCCGGCTCGCTGCCGCTCACGGAGGACATGCTGCGCACCGCGCCGAGCGGCGACCTTTTCGGGCTCTCGCAGAATGTCGGCATGGGATGGGAGGCGGCGACCGCCGCGGGACCGCAGTATCTGATCCTCAGCACCCAGGGCGGCCTGCGCTCGGCGGACGGGAAACCGATCGCGCTCGGCTATCACACGGGGCATTGGGAGATCGCCCTGCTCGTCGAGGCGGCGGCAAAGGAATTCCGCCGGCTCGGCTGCGTACCGTTCGCCGGCGCGGTGAGCGACCCGTGCGACGGGCGTTCACAGGGCACGCCGGGGATGTTCGATTCGCTCCCCTAC
>JBEBGK010000238.1:0-5884 GCA_040081515.1 Chthoniobacteraceae bacterium | reverse complement strand
GATCGTCGGCGCGCCGATTGCGCTCGTCGCCGTTTTCTTCGGGACCTTTCTGTTCGGGCGGAAACTCGGGGAGGCCGTCATCGGTCATCTGGTCCAGGGCACGGTCGCGGTGAGCCTGCTGGCCGCGATCACGGCGGCCGTGACGATGGCGTTGACCGGCACGGCCCAGCACGCGGTGGAACTCGGGGACTGGGTCATCACCAGCAGCTACCATCTCAAGTTCGAGTTCGTCCTCGACCTGCTCTCGATCGCGTACGTGCTGCTGACGCTCGTGCTGTGCGCGACGATCGCCGCGTTCTCCACGCGCTACCTGCACCGCGAACGCGGCTACAACCGCTTCTTCGTGCTGTTCGCCGTGTTCCTGCTGGGCATGGTCACCGCGGCGCTTTCGGACACGGTCGAGACGCTGTTCGCCGGGTGGGAAATGGTCGGGCTTTCCTCCGTGCTGTTGATCGCATTTTTCCAGGAACGCCCGTCGCCGCCGCGCAACGGGCTGCGGGTCTGGATCGTCTATCGCGTCTGCGATGCTGCGCTGATGTTCGCGGCGATCCTGATGCATGAAATCAACGGCGCGGGTGACTTCGATCATCTGGTCGGGACGCAGGCCTGGCCGAAGCACGACCCGCTGCTGATCGGCCCGCACTTCGCGCTGCTCGGGCTGCTTTTCGTCATCGCCGCCGCGGGGAAATCCGCGCTCGTTCCATTCTCGGGCTGGCTGCCGCGCGCGATGGAGGGGCCGACGCCATCGAGCGCCGTGTTTTACGGAGCGCTCTCGGTGCACCTCGGGGTCTTTCTGCTGCTGCGCGTGAGTCCCGTGCTCGACAGCGCACCGTGGCTCTCGGTGCTGGTGATCGTGCTCGGGCTCGTCACCTCGGCCTTTGCCTACCTCGCGGGGCGCGTGCAGGCGGACATCAAGTCGGCGCTCGCGTTTGCGTCGCTCACGCAGGTGGGAATCATCATCGCGGAAATCGGCTTCGGGTTCCGCTATCTGGCGCTGATCCACCTCATGGGTCACGCGTGCCTGCGGACGCTGCAATTCCTCCGCGCGCCGAGCCTGCTGCACGATCATCATCAGTTGGAAAATGCAATCGGCTCCCGCCCGAGGGCCGAGGGAGTGATGTGGGAGCAGCGGCTCCCGCCTGGCTTGCAGCGCTGGCTTTTCCGCTTTTCGCTCGAGCGCGGATTCCTCGACGCGATGCTGGATCGGTTCGTCGCGCGGCCATTTGTCGCCTTCTTCCGCAAGCTCGACGCGATCGATAGCGCGGTGTCGCGGATGATCGAGGGCGCGCCGCCCGGACCACCCCGGAAGGATCGCGCATGAATTTCTTCGTGTCGCCATTCTGGATTCAACTGACCGCCGGGCTGCCTTTCGCCGCGGCGGCGGTGCTGCTCTTCGTCCGCACGCCATCGATTGCGGCGCGATGGAGCACGACGGTGCTGGCCGTGGTCCTTGGTTTCGCGGCGATCATTTTCACCACGCACACGCTCGGCGCGACAACAGCCGGCAGGGGACAGTTCGCCGTGGATGACATTTCGAGCCCGATGCTCCCGGTGGTGCTGGTGCTGCACCTGCTCGCGATGCTCGGTACCGCGAAGGCGCGCGTCTCCCCGCAATTCTGCGCGCGACTGTTGCTCTCGGCGGGCTTCACCATGGCAGCGCTGCTCGCACAGTCGGGCGCGTTGCTGGTGGGCATTCTTTCCGTGGCGGTGCTGTTGCCGTGGTGGGATCTGAAAAGCCGCGGACAACGCACGCGCGGCTATGCGATCTACATGGGCCTCTTTCTCGCGCTGCTGCTGGCGGGCTGGTTCAATCTCCGCGCGGCGCCGCAGAGCGCATGGCCGGTCGCGCTGCTGCTGGTGGCGCTTCTTCTCCGCGGAGGCATCGTGCCCCTCCACGGCTGGATGCCATCGCTTTTCCAGAATGCGGCATTTGGTTCCGCGCTCGTCTTTGTGCTGCCGCTGACCGAAGTGCTTGGGGTCTTCCGGCTGCTGATCCCGCACGCGCCCGCGTCCATGATGGAAATGGGCGGCATCGCCTGCCTGGTCACCGCCCTGTTCGGTGGAGGACTCGCGATCGTCCAGCAGGACTCGCGGCGATTCTTCGCGCAGATCGGGCTCAGCCAGACCTCGATGGTGCTCTACGCCGTGCTCATGCACACGCCCAACGGTCTCACGGCCGCGCTGTGTCTCTGGATCTCGGCGCCGCTCGCGCTGGCGGGCCTCGCATTTTCCCTGCGCGCGCTGGAGGCGCGGTTCGGCAGCCTCTCGCTGCGGGAGCATCACGGCTTCTACGAACAGGTGCCCGGCCTGGCCATCTGCTTCCTCATCACCGGCCTGGCCAGCGTGGGCTTTCCCGGCACGATCGGATTTGTGCCGATGGAATTGCTCGTCACCGGCAGCGTGGACAAGAGCCTCTGGATCACCGCCGTCCTCGTGCTCGCCGCGATGTTTAACGCCATCGCAATCCTACGCGCATACTTTGCACTTTTCACGGGCCGGAGTCCCAGCACATCTATTTCCCTGCGCACCACGACCGGGGAACGCATAAGCATCATCTTGATCAGCCTCATCGTGTTCCTCGGCGGCTGGTTCTCGCCCGGGGTCGTCGAATCGAGGCACCGGATCGCGAACGAGTTGCTCGGGGAACCCGACGGCCCGCCCGCTGTCGTCCCGGGGCACCGATGAAACCATGCGGGGCGCGCGAAAAACCCCTGAGGGATTTTCGCCGCCGTGGTGTAGTTCCCGGGGCGGTGCGCCATCCCGGCCCGCCGCGACCTGTCCGTACAAAGACCATGAAACCACACGACCCACTCGATGACCTGCTCGCAACATGGGACCCGGAGACACCGGAGGAACCGGCGTTCCATCGCGAGGTCTGGCACCGCATCGCTGCTGCGCCGGATGAGCTTTCATGGGCGGAAAAATTTCTCAACTGGTGGATGCGGCCGCGGCGCCTGATTGGAACGGCGCTCGCCTGCATCTGTCTCGGGTCGGCGCTCGGCTTCTTCGATGCGTTGCAGCAGCGCGGGCGCGCAAGGGACGCCTACCTCAGCGCCATCAATCCCCTCGACAGCCGGCATCTCCACCATACGGCCCCATGATGCGCCCCACCGGAAAGGTCACCGCGATGATCTTGGGTGCGGTCCTGCTTTGCATGGCTGCATTCTGGATCACGCGCCGCATTGCGGATGTCGCCCCGGATTCCTCCGAGCCGGATCTCGGACTGCTCTGGCTGAAGGCGGAATACGGGCTGGATGAGACCACGTTTGGTCGTGTCCGCGATATTCACGCGGCGTACTTCCGCGAATGCGAGCATCGCTGCCACGAACTCGACGCACTCGACGACCGTCTGCTGAAGGACGTGATCCTGTCGAGCGGGATGAGTGCGCATCTCGAATCGGAACTCGCCCGCGAGGACGCACTCTGTCACGGTTGCCGACAGGCCATGTTGCAACACATCTACGAAGTGGCGTCCGTCATGCCGCTGGACTCGGGCCGGCGGTTTATCGCCGACGTGACGCCTTTGCTCCTGCCCGCGGCGCATGTGAAGCGGAAGAATTGACCGGGAACGCCCATGGAGAAGGAGCAGGAGCAAGACGATTCTGAACTGATGAAGGAACTGGTGGCCGGACGGGACGATGCGATGTCGCAACTAATGACCCGTTGGCAGGGCCGGGTGCGGGCTTTCATCGCCCGCACGACCGGGGATCAGGAAGTGGCGAGGGACCTTGCGCAAGAGACATTCGTCCGCGTGTATCTGCATCGCCGTCGGTACGATCCGCGGCAGTCGCTTCCGACATGGCTCTTCACGATCGCGGCGAATCTCACGCGCAATCATCATCGCTGGCGGAGCCGGCACCCGGAGTCGCTCATGGACCCGGCGGCCATGTCCGAGGCCGACCTGCCCGGTCACGCGAAGGATTCCGGCGAGGCGCTTTCGATCGCCGAAAGGTCCGGTGCAATTGGAAGGGCGATTGCGCGGCTGCCGGAGGATCAGCGCGTGGCGCTCGTGCTCTCCGTTTATGAGGGGCTCTCCCACGCCGAGATCGCCGCCATCACGAACTCCTCCGCCAAGGCCACCGAACTGCGCATCTACCGTGCGCGCCGCGAACTCCGGCAGCGGCTGAAGGCGTGGCTGCCGGATGCGCTCGTTCCCGTAGCGTAGAGGAATTTTTCAGCCGAACAGACTCACAAATGCCCATGAACAACCACCAACCGCTCTCACTGAAAAACGTGACCAGAGACCTCACCGCAGGACTGGTCGTATTCTTCGTCGCCCTTCCCCTGTGCCTCGGCATCGCGCTGGCTTCGCGCGCTCCCGGCGTCGCGGATGCCGCCAATGTTCCGCTCTTCGCCGGGATCATCGCCGGTATCATCGGGGGGGTGGTGGTCGGATTCATCAGCGGTTCGCACACGAGCGTCGCCGGACCCGCGGCCGGCCTGACGGCGATCGTGGCCACGCAGGTCGGGAAGCTGGGCACCTTCGATGCCTTCCTGCTCGCCGTCATGATCGCGGGTCTGATTCAGATCGTGCTCGGGCTGCTGCGGGCCGGATTCATCGCCGCGTTCTTTCCGTCCAGTGTCATCAAGGGTCTGCTCGCGGCGATCGGCGTGATCCTGATCCTCAAGGAGTTCCCGCACGTCGTCGGTCACGATGCCGACCCGATGGGCGAGAGCTCGTTTTTCCAGCCCGACAGCCAGAACACCTTCTCCGAGATTTTCGCGGCATGGTTCGACTTTCAGCCCGGCGCGACACTGGTGGGCGTCCTCTCCGTCGTGCTGATGCTGGTGTGGGACCGCGTGAAGTTCCTGCACAGGCTTCCCGTGCCCGCGCCGCTCGCGATCGTGGCGATCGGCGTCGCGATTAGCTTCTGGCTGCGGGACGTCGGCGGCCAGTGGGTGATCGAGGCGAGTCACCTCGTGCAGGTGCCGGTCGCGCAGAGCCCGGCCGAGTTCCTCGGTTTCCTGCGCTACCCGGACTTCAGCGCGTGGAATAATCCCGCCGTGTATGGCACCGCGTTCACCATCGCGATCGTGGCCTCGCTCGAGACACTCCTGAACATCGACGCCGTGGACAAACTCGACCCCGAGCAGCGCGCCACGCCCCCCAGCCGCGAACTTCTCGCGCAGGGCGCGGGCAACGTGCTCGCGGGGCTCATCGGCGGACTCCCCGTCACGAGCGTGATCGCGCGCAGTTCCGTAAACATCAACGCCGGGGTGAAAACCAAGCTCAGCACGATCTGGCACGGCTTGCTTCTGCTCGGTTGCGTGATGCTGCTGCCCGGCTGGCTGAACCAGATCCCGCTCGCGGCGCTGGCCGGCATCCTTCTGGTCACGGGCCTGAAACTGGCCAGCCCGCAGCTCTTCACCCAGATGTGGAACGAAGGCCGCACGCAGTTCCTGCCCTTCGCCGCCACGGTCATCGCGATCGTTTTCACGGACCTCCTCACGGGTGTCCTCATCGGCCTCGGGGTGGCGCTCGCGTTCATCCTCCACAGCAATTTCCGCCGGCCGATGCGCAGGATCATGGAAAAGCACGTGACCGGCGATGTGCTGCGGATCGAACTCGCGAACCAGGTCAGCTTCCTGAACCGCGCCGCGCTCGAACAGACACTGCGCGCCGCGCCGCGGGGCAGCCACGTGCTCATCGATGCGCGCAACACGGACTACATCGATCCCGACATCCTCGATCTCATCGCCGACTTCAAGGGCACCACGGCCTCGGCACACGGGGTGCATTTGAGCCTCGCTGGTTTCCGGGAGAAGTATCCGAGCCTGGAGGACCACATCCAGTACATCGACTACTCGACCCGGGAGATTCAGACCGCCCTCACGCCGCAGCAGGTGCTCGAGATTCTCGAGGCCGGCAACCGGCGATTCCTCG
>JBEBGK010000237.1:0-5891 GCA_040081515.1 Chthoniobacteraceae bacterium | reverse complement strand
GACCATGACGAGGATTCCGCCGTTCGCGTTGTCGAGCATCACGACCGCGCCTTGGAGGTACGAGGGCGGGAGGGGGCGGCCCTCCGGATCGAGGGGCTGCTTCTTGGCAGCCTCGAAGATCTGGCTGTACTGCGCGTAAGTCTGATGTTCGTAGCCGGGACGTGCCTCGACGGTGTTCATCTGCGCGCGGATGGCAGCCTCCGCCTTTTTCTGAAGCGCGGAGTCGATGGTGGTGTAGATGCGCAGACCCTCGCTGGTGGCCCGGTCGCGCCCGACGATCTTGAGCACCTGCTGATAGACGAGATCGGCGGGATAGTCGTCCTGATGGATCGGACGCTTGTTCCGCAGGACGGGCTCGTCCTTGAACGCGATGTCATAGTCCTCGCGCGAGATACGCTTCACCTCGAGCATCCGGTTCAGGACGCGGTTGCGCTCGTCCATGCAGGCATGGAAGTCCCGCCATGGCGAAAGACGGTCGGGGCTCCGCAGCAGCCCGCACAGGAGCGCCGCCTCGCTGTAGGAGAGCTGGTTCGCCCGCTTGCCGAAGTATCCCTTCGAGGCCGCTTCCGCGCCGAAGAAGCCGTTCCCGAAGTAAACCCGGTTCAGGTAAAGGTCCAGAATCTTGGCCTTGTTGAACCGCTTCTCGATCTCGCGGGCGACGGCCATTTCGAGCAGTTTCCGCTCGTTGGTGCGGTCGCTGGCCGGCAGTTGCTCGGGAAAGGTGTTCCTCGCGAGCTGCTGCGTGAGCGTGCTCGCGCCCTGCTTCTTGGTCCCAGCCCGGTAGTTCTCGATGACTGCGCGGATCACGCCGCGCACATCGACGCCCGTGTGCTCAAAGAAGCGGGCATCCTCCGCGGCGACCACGGCGTCGAGCAGCGTGTGGGCCAGGTCCTCGTAGGGCACCTGCTCGCGGTTCTGCGTGAAGATCCGGCCGAGCAGCACGCCCTTGCGATCGAGGATCTGGCTCGCAGATTCCATCGCCTCCAGCCGCGCATAGTCGAACTGCCGGGCCTTCGCCTCGTATTCCCATTTGAACTTGAGGAAAACGATCGCCCCGACGGCGCCGGCAATGAGCAGCGTAAAAACGGGGATGGTAAACCACCATCGGCGGTACCAGGGCTTGTTGACTCGTAACGTTTCCCACATGGAAGGGTCGGCAAGGATCGCGAAACTCGCAATTTGCGCAACCCGGGAGTTCAAGCCCTTCCCCGGAGGCGCGCCGGCGCACAATGCGGCTAAGGAATGCCGGGGTTGCGAATGGCATGAGACCATGATCCACAGCACGCGCTTCCTTCTCATTTCCGCATGCGCCCTCGCGTCCGCCTTTCCCGCTTCGGCGCAGAAAAAAGGCGAGCTGCCCGAGCGCACGGAAGGCGAGATTCTCAAGACGGTGACCCTGCCCGAGGGCTATGCCGCCACGGTTTTCGCCCGTCCGCCGCAGGGCGGCTATCCGACCTCGGTGAGCGCGGCGATCGACGGGACGATTTTCGTCGCTATCGATGAGAACGGTTCACTTGGCCGCGATCGCAATACGGTGGAGAAGAAGCCCGGCAAAGTCGTCCGCATGCGCGACACGGACGGCGACGGGCGCGCGGATGAATTCAAGACGTTCGCGGAGATGGAGAGTCCGCGCGGGGTCATCTGGGACGGCCCGGGCGGCACGGCGCCCGGCACTCTTTATGTGATGCACCCGCCGAATCTCACCGCCTACACCGACACCGACGGCGACGGGAAGGCGGACAAGCAGGAGGACATCCTCACCGGGCTCGGCTTCGGGCTGGATTTCCGCGGCGCGGATCACACCACGAACGGCTGCCGGCTCGCGATCGACGGCTTCATTTACATCGCGGTGGGCGACTACGGCTTCGTCAACGCCAAGGCGAAGGACGGCACGACGCTGAGCATGCGCGGCGGCGGCATCGTGCGCATCCGGCCCGATGGTACCGGCTTCGAGATCGTCTCGCGCGGCCAGCGGAACATCTACGACGTCGCGGTCTCGCCCACGCTCGATCTCTTCACGCGCGACAACACGAATGACGGCGGCGGCTGGAACGTGCGACTGAGCTACGTCCCGCCCGGCGCGCACATGGGCTACCCATACCTTTTCAAGAACTTCCCCGAGGACATGCTGCAACCGCTCGCCGATCTCGGCGGCGGCTCGCCGTGCGGCGCGCTCTGGCTCGACGAACCGGGCCTACCGAAGGGGCTCTTCACCGTCGAGTGGGGCGCGGGTGGCATCATGTACCACGACGACCTCGTGCCCGATGGCGCCGGCTGGAAAGTGCCGCAGCCTGCCGCCGACTTGGACCCGACCTCGACGCACAAGCGCCCGCCCGTGAAGCCAAACAAGTGGATCGCGATGACGCGCCCGACCGACATGGACGTGGACGCGACCGGCGCGCTCTTCATCACGAGTTGGGAAGGCGCGACGTTCAGCTACAACGGGCCGAATGCAGGCTACGTGCTGCGCGTGGTGAAGAAAGACGCGCCGAAGGTGAGCGTGCCGGATTTGGGGAAGATGAAACCGCGCAACCTGACGGAGCTCGTGAAGTCTGAGAGCGGAGTTCTGCGCCTGTCTGTGGGGCGCGAAATCCTCCGCCGGCAGCCGAAGGGACAGAACGGCATCCCATCCGAAGACTACGTAATCCCGCTCCACGTCGTAGTGACGGACAAAGCGGCACTCCCGGCGAAGATCGCGGCGCTTTATGCAACGATGCAGATGAACGGTCGCGCGTGGGTGTCGTTAAACTCGCTTTTCGAGAATGCTGAATCGCGCGCGGCGGTACTTCGTGCGATCGGCGACTACTCAAAGACGCTGGGATCGTTTGACGGCAAGCGATTCGACGAAGGGCTTGCCGACCCGAACCCCCGCGTCCGCGCCGCTGCGATCACCGCGCTGCGCCGTCTCCGCAAGACCGATGCCGCGCCTTCCATCGTCCCGCTCGTCGCCGATGCCGACCCGGTCGTTGCGCATCTCGCCGTGCGGGCGCTCAGCGAATTGAAGGCGGTGCAGCCGTGTCTTGCCGCGCTCGATTCCTCCGATGCGAAGGTGCAGCCCGGCGCTTTGCGCGCGCTCTACGGCATCTACGAGCCTGCCGTCGTGGATGGCCTCCTTTCCCGACTCCCCGGCGCGAAGGGCGAACTGCGGCGCGGCATCCTCAACGCGCTCTGCCGTCTCGCGAATCAGGACGCGCCTTACGAAGACCCAAAAGTGTGGTGGGGCACGCGGCCCGATACGAGCGGCCCCGTGTATCAGCCCGTCGTGTGGAGCGAGACGGGCAGGATTGTCGGGGCGTTGAAGGCCGCTGTCGAGACCTCCGGTGCCGACGATGCGCGCTGGCTCGTGCAGCGCATGTATCAGACGAAGGTGAATTTCCCCGGCCTCGTGGAGCTCATGCTCGCGAAGGCCGGCAGCGACACGCCCGCCAAGCTCGAAGCCATCGAGGGCATGGTGCGCGCGGATAATTCACTCCCCGACGAAGGCATCGCCGCGCTGAAGAACATCGCGACCAACGACAAGGAGGCCGCCGAGCTGCGCGTGCGCGCGTTGCGGCTCTTCCAGCGCTGCGCGGAGAATGGTGCTGTCTTCCCCGGTGCAGTCGCCGCGTTCGCGCCGCTCGCCGGTCACGATCTGCCCGATGCGAAACTCACCGCCGCGTTCGAGGACTTCACCCGCGGCGCGCACAATGGAAAATGGGTCGGTGAATACGTGAAGCACCTCAATGGCAAGGATTCGCCCGCCCGACCGCTGGCCGCGACCGTGCTCGTGAATCTTTCCACCAGCCGCGTCGGCAAGGACAAGGATCGCGAGGCTGCGAAGGAGGCCATCGAGAAAGCCTTCGCGCAGCCCGGGCCCGCCGCCGCGCTCCTCGCCGCGATCGCCCGCACCGGCGCGAAGGCCTACGCGGAGCAGGTGAAGGCGAACCTCAACAACCCGGACAACTCCGTCGCGGAGGCCGCGCTCTTTGCGTTCCAGAAACTCGGGCTTAAGGACACCGGCACGCCTGCGCAGATCATTGCGACGATGAAATACGAGGACGTCTTTGCCGCCGTGCAGAAGGGCGGGGACGCGAAGGCCGGGCAGGAGATGTTCCTGAAGGCGGCCTGCATCGCGTGTCACACCGTCGGCGCGGATGAGCCGCCGAAGGGCCCGGTCCTTTCCGCCGTGGCAAAGATCTACGATCGCGCGGCGCTGACCGAATCGCTGCTCAAGCCCAGTGCGAAGATCGCGCAGGGATTCGAGAGCACATCCATCAAGACAAAGAAAGGCGAACAGCTCGAAGGCTTCGTGACGCGCGAGGGCGGGGACAATCTGGACCTGCGCAACGTCGCGGGCCAGGTGGTGCTCGTGGAGAAGACGGACATCGCGGAGCGCGGACACCGCCCGCAGTCGATGATGCCCGAGGGCCTGCTGAACGCCTTCACTCCCGCGGACCTCGCCAATCTGCTCGCGTGGCTGGAGTCGTTGAAAAAGTAATCGCGCCCGCTACGCGACTTCGACGACGGCCTTGATCACTCCGCTCTCGGGCTTCAGCCACGTGGGGAAGGTCGCGATCATGTCGTCGAATTTCGCGTGATGGGTGATCCACGGGGCGGTGTTGATTTTTCCGTCCTCGATGAGCGAGATGATGCGCGTGAAGTCCGGGGCGAGCGCGTTGCGCGACGCGAGGATCGTGACCTCGCGGCGGTGCAGCACGGGCGCGTGGAGAAAGCTGACCTCCTGCTGCGTGATGCCGACATACACGAGGCGTCCCGCGTAGGCGCAGTAGGCGAGCGCGCCGCCCATGCTCTTGTTGCTGCCGGTGGCGTCCACGACCACGTCGGCGAGCTGGCCGCCGGTGATCGCCGAAAGTTGTTCGAGCGCCTGCGCCTCTCCCCCTGCGGTGAGGAGCACTGTGTCGGGGACGCCCATTTTTTCCCGCACGAACTGCAGCCGCTGCGCGTTCATGTCCATCACGATGGTCCGCGCGCCGCTGAGCTTTGCGAATTCGATCGCGGACAGCCCGATGGGGCCGGCGCCGATCACGAGCACGTGCTCACCCGGCTGCGGCGCGCCGCGATTGATTGCGTGGCATCCGATGGCGAGCGTCTCGACGAGCGCGAGCTGATCAAAGGTGAGCTTGCGCGAGACGTGAAGCTTTCGCGCCGGCACGAGGAAGCGCTCGCACATGCCGCCGTCGCACATCACGCCGAGGGTCTTGTGCGCCTCGCAGCAGTTCGTGTGGCCGCGCCGGCAGGAGTAGCACTTCTGGCAGTTGATGTACGGCTCGACCGAGCAGCGGTCGCCAGGCTTCACGTTCGTGACGCCGGGGCCGACCGCCAGCACCTCGACGCCGAGTTCGTGCCCCGGGATGCGCGGGTAGCTGAAGAAGGGCATCTTGCCGAGGTAGCCCGAGTAGTCGGTGCCGCAGATGCCGATGCGGTGAATGGTGACAACCGCATCTCCGGGACCGGGCGTCCCGGGCTCGGGGATGTCGATCTGGCGGAACGATTGCGGCTTTTCGAGCTGGATGGCTTTCATGGAGTGAGTGCGATGTGGGCGAGCAGCGCCTTCGCGCAGGCATCGGCGAAGGCGGGATCGTTGATCGCGACGTCGAGTTCGATCAGCGGGATCCCCGGTCGCAGATGGCTGCGGATGCCGTCGAAGAGCGCCGCGTCCGCCTCCGGCCAGTGGAAGGCGCCGCCGGATGCGCTGATGACGCTGATGGCTTTCAGCGGAAGCAGCATGGTGACCGGGCCGCGATAGGCGTTCACCTTCTGCGCGAGGATGCGGCCAAGCTGCGCGCACTCCTCCGGCGTGGTCCGCATGAGCGTGACCTGCGGATTGTGCTGGTAGAAGCGGCGGCCTTCGAATTTCGCGGGGACGCTCTCGCGAGGGCCGAAGTTCACCA
>JBEBGK010000236.1:0-5896 GCA_040081515.1 Chthoniobacteraceae bacterium | reverse complement strand
GTAGGAATATCCCGCGACGAGAATCTTCCCGTCGCCCTGCACGGCGACGCTGTAGGCTTGATCGTAACTGCCGGCGATGTCCGTGGTCACCTTGCCGGTGGCGTTGAAACTGGTGTCGAGGCTCCCGTTCGCGTTGAAGCGCACGAGCGCAAAGTCACCATTGCTCCCGTTGTAGTAAGATCCCGCGACGAGGATCTTCCCGTCGCTTTGCACTGCGAGCGGGGTTCGTTCGAAGGAAGTGTCGGTGAAGGAAGTCGTCACCGTGCCTCCGGTCCCGAAGCTCGTGTCTAGATCCGCTGGCGCGGCCCTGCCGGCTTGCGGGCCAGCCAGGATGTAAAGGCTTGCGAGAGCCGTGAGAGTGGAACGGGTGAAGGAATGCAGGCTGGTTTTCATGGTTATTGGCCGAGGCGGCGGGTGAAATGGCGCCGCCTGCGGTGCGCGGGTTGCAAGCACGTTCGATGCCGTCGCCGCTGGATGGCCGCTCACTGAAGGAAAGCTCGTGCCGGTGCTTCTCAATCCGGTATGCCGGACCGTTGCCTTCCCCACCGATGGATTACGTCGCTCCAATGCTGCTCGCGGCCGGCTACGTGCTCGTGATGTTCGCGAATCCCGTTCGCGCGTGCATGCTCGACGGCTGGCGCTGCGTGCGGCGCTACCCGGTCCTGTGGCGGCTGCTCGGGCTGCTTGGCTTCGCGCACGCGCTCTTCCACCTCAGCGTGCGGCTCGTGCTCCATTTCCAGTTCGTCCCGGAACTCACCTGGGGCCGCGCGGGGTGGCATGACCCGTCGATGTGGTGGAGCGGCACGCCGGATTCGCTCTGGTGGCTGCCGCCCTCGGCGATCCGGCAGGCGTTGCGCGACGCCGCGCTGCCGGCGCTGGAAAGCCTCGCCGGCATTTTCAACAACGCCATCACCACCTTCCCGCTCGCGGTGATCGCCGCCGCGGGGTTGTTCGTGAACCGCCGGAGGTCCGCGACGCTGCTGCGCCGGGCGCTGCGCAAGCGGTTTGGCGCGTGGGCATGGCTGCTGCTCGCGGCGGTTTACCTCGGCGCGATCGCGGTCATCACAAAGGCGGCGCTCTATTTCCTGCTCCCCGTGCTCGCGAATCCGGTGTGGTTCCAGTGGGCGCCGCTGGTCGCGTGGGTCGCCGCGATTTTCGAGTATCTCTTCGGTGTCGGCATTCAGATTTACCTCATCCTCCACGCCTTTGCATGGGTGCGCGGCCTTTCGTTCGAGCCCGATGCGCTGCGCGAAGTCGCCATCCGCCGGCTCGGCGCGGCTGCGAAGTGGGCCGGCGTCGTGATCCTCGCCAGCTCGCTCGTCATCGAACTGCCGCTCGTGCTGAAAAACATCCCATCCCTGTCGGCGCTCTTTCCGGATTCGCGCGAGGCGGTCGAGTTCCGGAATGTGGTCGCGCGCTTCGGCCTGTCCATCGTGCTGCTGTGCTTTGCCAGCATGCAGGCCTCGCTGATCCTTCACGGCGAGACGCTCCGGCGCGCATGGAGCGCGCACTGGCGGTTCCTCCGTGTACACGGCTGGGAGTTCTTCTGGCTCCTCGCCGTCGCCGGCATCCACCTGTTCACCGTGCAGGCGCTGCGGGGGGCGGTCCTGCGCGGGCTCGGCGAGAACACGGCGTCCGGCCTCGCGTGGACACTCGTCTGGCCATGGCTCGCCGGGCTCGTCACGGGCTGGTGCCTCGCCTCGTGGATCTGCCTCTTCAAGCGCTGCGAAAGCGCCCTTCAAAAGTAGTCCGCGCGCTGCCGGAGCTTGCCCTCGCCTCGCGCCGCGGCGTTACATCGCCCCGTGACGCAGGCGGAAAACATCACGCGAGCAAGCGGCTCGAATCTCGCGCTGGCATTCATCGCGCTCCCCCGCGAGCGCCGGCGCGACATGAGCACGTTCTACGCGTTCTGCAGGCTGGTCGATGACATCGTGGACGAGCCTGCGCCGCGCGCGGAAAAGGAGGCCGCGCTCGCAACATGGCGCCAGGCCGTGCGGGCGGCGACACCCGGTGAAAGTCCGCTCGCGGGGCCGGTGCGCGCGTTGATCGATCGCTACGGTCTGCCCGTCGCGCACTTCGACGAAATCATCACCGGGATGGAAATGGACCTCGACGGCGCGAGCTACGCGACATGGGAGGACCTGCGGCTGTACTGCCACCGTGTCGCGAGCGTGGTGGGCCTGGTGAGCCTCGCGATCTTCGGCGCCCGCGAGCCCGCCGCGGAGGATTACGCACTGAACCTCGGCCTCGCCTTCCAGCTCACGAACATCCTGCGCGACGTCGGCCAGGACTTCGCAAACGGCGGCCGCATTTATCTCCCGCGGGAGGACATGATGCGCTTCGGCGTCACGCGTGAGGACATCGCATCAGGCCGGCGCAGCGAGTCCTTTCTCTCTCTGATGGATTTCGAGTCCACGCGCGCCTCGGGATTCTACCGGGCCGCGCTCGCCGCACGCCCCGCCTCCGACCGCAAGGCGCTCGTCGCCGCGGAAATCATGCGCGCCGTCTATTCGCGTCTGCTGGAAAAAATGCGCGGCGACCGATGGCGCGTCTTCGACCGTCGCTACTCGCTCGGCAAACTCACCAAGCTCTGGCTCGTGCTGCGCGGCTGGCTCGGTTTGCGGGGATGATCGAATCGTCGCTCAGCTTGGGAGCGTCTTCGGCGGCAGCATCCGTTGTTTGACCATCGTGCCGAGCGATTCCATTTCAGGGTCCTTGTGAATCAGCGTGGCATCGAGCCGTTGTGCGAGTGCGGCGATGAACGAATCCGCAAATGAAATCTTGTGCGCCGCCTTGAGTTTGGCGGCGGCGCTGCATAGCGCGTCGTCCGAATGGTGCCATGTTCCGGGCTGGGATCGCGCAAACTCCAAAAGCTCCCCGGCCTGCGCCGCATCGCGCTCCCGGGTGCGGATATACTCCAGTTCGGCGAGTGTGACGAAGCATGCATGCAGTTCCGCCTCGCCGAGCCATGCCTTTGCAAGGATGGCTTCCACCTCGTCGGTCCCGGGCTCCTTTTCGTCGAGTGCCAGCCACGCGGAGGTGTCGAGAACGAACCGTTCAGCCACGGGCGCGTTCCTTCGTCCGCTCGTCGAGCAGCCGGTTCAGCAGTCCGCCTCCCGCATGGCGCGCCTGCATGGCGCGCAGTTTTTCCTGCTGCGCTTCCCACTCGCGCCGGTTTTGAGAAAGGCGCGCGACTTCCTCGCAGACTGTCCGCTGATCCTCAGCCGGCAGTGACTTGATCCGCTCTATGATTTCACGGGCGGTGGTGCTCATGGGGCGAAGCTATAGGCTGGTGCGTGAAACTCAAGCGGGCTTCACAAGCCCGCACGATCTGCGATGTCCGCTTCGAGCGCGGTCAGCTCGTTCACTCGGTGGCACACGGCTCCCAGCGATTCGTCAGACGCATGGGTGCGCCGGGCATCCTCGTGTTCCGTCCGGCCCGGCGCAAGAAGGTGGCCGATCAGATGCCGACGCTGTTCAGGCGTCAAAGAGGCGGACTCTGCTATGATTTCCTCGAAGCTCATGGCGCGACGGTAGGCGAATACCACGCATCAAGCAGTTCCAGCCTGATGCGCCTCGACCACTGCCGGGTCTCGACCGCCCCTACTCGCTTGGGAAACTCACGAAGCTCTGGCTCGTGCTGCGTGGGTGGAAGCACGCGCCGACACGACTGTGTTCGTCATTGAACTTCATGAAAATAACGAGCCATCCGCTGGCGAGCGGTTCGCAAGTCGGGTGAAATCGCGAGAAGTCGCATCCATTCCCGGCGGTCGGTAGGAGGATCGCGCGGTGGCGACGTATCCTTGCGGCTAACGCGGCCGGACTCATCGACACTGCGCAGGACTGCGAGATGGCCGCAGAAATGCTCTGCACTCTCGAACCACCCGCCACCACTGTCGCGTGCTACTGCAACCGACCAGGGTAGGAGTGAGTGGTCGCCGCGGTATCCAATCGCAATCCAACTGCCGTCCTTGAAGTGAAGCACCGCGCCAAGCGGTCCGACGGCTTCCCCCAATTCGGATGGCTTTGCATTGCTCAACGCCTCACGCACCCGATTCCGGGTCATAGCGGGGACGAAAAAAAGTTGCGACATGACGAATGCAACGACGAATCCACCAAGCGGAATCCACACCAGCCATTTCCTGCTAGTCAGAATTTGGCCGACTTTTCCCACGGTGGAACTTCCTACGCCACGCTCTTCGCCCCCGCCTTTGCCGTGGGGAGCGCAGCGAGGATCTTTTTCACCGCGTTGTCCGCGGTCAGGCCGTGTTTCTTGCGCAGGACATCCGGCGAGCCGTGCTCGACGAATTGATCCGGCCAGCCGATGCGGATGACGGGCGTGGTGATGCGCTGGTCGGCGAGGTGCTCGATGACCGAGCAGCCGAAGCCGTTGTGCAGGACGTGGTCCTCGATGGTGCAGATCACATCCACGCTGCGGCCGAAGAATTCGATGAGCGCGGTGTCGAGCGGCTTGATCCAGCGCGGGTTGATGACGGCGGTGGAGATGCCCTGGGCTTCGAGTTGCGCAGCGGCCTGCTCGGCCATCTGGCACATTCCGCCGAGGCCGAGGATGGCGACGCGGACGGGCTGCGCGCTGCCGTGCTTTACGACTTCGGCCTTGCCGATTTCGAGCAGCTTCGGCTGCGCCTTGGGCTGCACGCCGGTGCCGCTGCCGCGCGGGTAGCGGATGGCGATGGGGCCGTCGTTGTAGTTCGCCATCGTCCAGAGCATGTCCACGAATTCGTCCTCATCCTTGGGCTGCATGTGGACGATGTTGGGAACGGGCCGGAGGTAGCCGATGTCGAAGAGGCCGTGATGCGTCGGCCCGTCATCGCCGCTGAGTCCGCCTCGATCCATGCAGAGCCGGACGGGGAGGTTTTGCAGCGCGATGTCGTGGACGATCATGTCGTAGGCGCGCTGCATGAAGGTGGAGTAGATCGCGAGGAAGGGCGCGAATCCCTCGCACGCGAGCCCCGCTGCGAAAAGCGCGGCGTGTTCCTCGGCGATGCCGACGTCGAAGTAGCGGCCGGGATGATCCTTGGCAAAACGGATGAGGCCGGTGCCGCTCGGCATCGCGCCGGTGATGGCCACGAGCTTGTTGTTGGTGTCCGCGAATTTCGAGAGCGTCTGGCCGAACAGTTCGCTGTAGGTCGGCGTGGGCGCGGACTTGGTCGCACCGGTCTCCGACTCGAAGCGCCCGAGGCCGTGGAATTTCAGCGGCTGCTCGATGGCGGGGGCGTAGCCCTTTCCTTTCTGCGTGAGGATGTGCAGCAGCACGGGCTCGTCCTGCGTCTTCAGGAACTCGAGCGTGTGAGTGAGCGTCGTGATGTCGTGGCCGTCGATCGGCCCGTAGTAGCGCAGGCCGAGATCCTCGAAGAGCACACTCGGCGCGATGAGGCTCTTCATGCTGGTCTCCACGCGGTGGGCGAAGTTTTTCGCGCGTTTGCCGAGCAGTTTCTCGATGAGCTTCGCAGCGCGGTCGTGGAGATGGGCGTAGGCGGGGCTGGCGGTGATGCGGTTGAAGTAGCGGGCGATGGCGCCGACGTTCCGGTCGATGCTCCACTCGTTGTCGTTGAGGATGACGATCATCCGCTTCGTCTGCTCGGAGATGTTGTTCAGCGCCTCGTAGCTCACGCCGCAGGTGAAGGCCGCGTCGCCGGCGATGCAGACGACGTTTTCATCCGAGCCGCGCAGGTCGCGCGCGACTGCGAAGCCGAGCGCCGCCGAAATCGCAGTGCCGGCATGGCCGGCGCCGTAGCAGTCGTGCTTGCTCTCGGTCCGCAGCAGGAATCCGTTCAGCCCCTCGTACTGGCGGATCGTGTCGAAGCGCTCCCGCCTTCCGGTGAAGAGCTTGTGCACGTAGCCTTGGTGGCTCACGTCGAAAACGAACTTGTCC
>JBEBGK010000235.1:0-5907 GCA_040081515.1 Chthoniobacteraceae bacterium | reverse complement strand
TCTTGTGACCGACCTCGGCCTTGCGGATGACGCCGGGAAGGACGGTCCGCATCGCCGTTTCCAGCGGGCAGCAATAGTAATCGGCCATCCAGCCCGCGAGGCGGATGAGCTGCGGACTCATCGCGGGCTCATCGCTGACCACGCTGGTGATCGGGCGGATGCCGTCCGCCGTGGTCGTGTCTCCCAAGGCGATGACCGTGCCGAGGACCGCGCGTGTGCGGACCGGCACCCGGACGCGGCTGCCGATCGCGACGTTGACGGAGGGCGGCACTTCGTAATCGAAGGCACGCCCGCCGGAGTCGTCCACGAGAACGGAGGCGTATTGGGGCATGGTGCCAAGATGCAGACGGCGGCGGGTCTTGTGCAAGAAGGAGCGGCGGAGCGAACGGGCGGGTCGCGTTCAGCGGCCTTCCCGGATCGAACGCGCCGTCCGCAGACTCGCGCCTTCCAGCAGGATCGCCGCATCGCGCATTGCATCGGCCAGCGGCAGCGACGGCTCCGCGATCGGAATGAGCCGGTCGAACAACCCCGCACGCTCCGCCTCTTCCGTGACCGAGCCTCCAAAGCCGATGACGGGCTTGTGGAGCTTGCGCGCCAGCGCCGCCACTCCGGCCGGCCCTTTGCCTTCGAGCGTCTGATGATCGAGCCGACCCTCGCCGGTCACCACGAGATCCGCGGACGCGATCCGCGCCGGCAGGTTCACGGTTTCCGCGACGATATCGAATCCCGGGCGGATCGTCGCGTCACAAAAGGTGAGCAACCCGAAGCCCAGGCCTCCCGCGGCGCCCGCGCCCGGCACGTCGCGGCAGTCTTTTCCGAGACTCGCCGAGCACACCTCCGCGAGCCTCTGCATCGCCCGTTCGAGGATCTCGACCGCAGCCGGATTCGCACCCTTTTGCGGGGAGTAAACGCGGGCCGTTCCGCGCTCTCCGAGCAGCGGATTCTGCACATCACACGCGGCGATGATCCGCGGAAGGCGCAGCACGGCCGGGCGTTCGATCCGGCCCAGTGATTCGAGCGTCCCGGGCAGCGGCGTGTATTCCTTTCCCGTGCCGTCCAGGAAACGATAACCCCGCGCCCGCGCCATCCCGACCCCGCCATCCGTCGTCGCACTGCCACCGAGCCCGACGAGGATCCGGCGCGCGCCGCGGGCGATCGCGTCGGCAAGCAAGAGCCCCGTCCCGAAGGTGTCCGCCCGGAGCGGATCGCGCGCCTCCGGCGCGATCCGCCAGAGCCCGCTGGCTTCACTCATCTCGATGACCGCCAGTTTTTCCGCATCGTGCCACGCGTAGCGCGCCTCGATCCTTCCGCCGAGGGCATCGGCGCCCGGGATGCGAATCCACGTCGCCCCGAGCGCGACCGCAAGCGCCTCGGCGAAGCCCTCCCCGCCATCCGCTATTGGCGCGAGATCCAAAATCGCATCCGGCCAGACCTCCCGGAACCCGCGCGCAATCGCCCCTGCCGCCTCGGGCGCGGAAAGCGAGCCCTTGAACTTGTCCGGAGCGATCAGGATGTGCATGGCCGGGGAGCATTCCAGCCGCGCCGCCGCGCCGCAACTCCCCGCGCAAGCGACCACCCGCTGGCACCTTCACCCGCAGGGGGGGTGGACTACCTAGGATTCGGTAGCAAAACTGGCCCCAAAGCTGCTCTGAAAAAGGGCAATTCCGACTTTCTATGTTCTGGTTTTGCTCCGGTCACTTCACCGCCACCTGGATTGTTTGCGTCGCCTTGATCGCGAAGTTCTACGCCACCGCCGCCGACCAATCCCTCACCTTTATCATGTTCGCGCTGCTTTTCTGGCCCGTCGTGCTCGAGCTCCTTTCGCTGAAGGGATATTTCGCCCTGAAAAGGGTGACGCTCGACCGCCTCAAGGCCCGCGTCCGCACCGGTGAACTGAAGAAGGCTGTCGTTTTCGCCTTCGGGTTTGTCACCAGCCTTCTCGCGGCCGCCGGCATCGGCGCCGCCGTGTGGGCCGTGCGCTCCCTGGATCATTGGTTCGGCAAGATGGACGGCTGGCTCAGCGCCCTGCACACGATCGCGTGGTTCCCGATTACCTTCGCGTTGTGGGTCGTTCCGCCAGTCATCGTCCTCGCGATGCTCGCAGGGAAGAGCCGCGGGACGGTCAGGAAAGCTGCCGCGAAGGAAGCCGAGGCGGTCGCCGCCTGAGGGTTCGCAATCCGGGATCTGTCGCGCGGCGCCGGCTATCGGTCCTTGCCGTGCCGCTTCAGCGGTCTGAATACGTGATCGACCACGTAGTCGCCCACCTTCCGCCCTTGGGCGATTCCTGCCGTCTTGTCGAATGACCAATGGATGCCGAGGTAGATGCGGCTCTGGCCGTTTTCCTCCTCGGCCTCGGACAGCGAGCGAAAGGTGCGCGGGAGCAACGGGCGCACGTTGCCGTTGTTGTCCCGGGTGATTCCGTTGAATTCATCCGACACAAAGGTGAAGCGGATATTGTCCGTCGTGTAGAACCTTCGCAGCGTCTGGAAAAGGGCACCGCCGAACCCGGCATGGCCGGACGGGTAGGCCGGGAATGGAGGCGTGAAATTTGGCCCCATGAGATTGCTGGCCGGCGCGCCCAACGGCGTGAAGTTGGTGTCGCCGACCGTCGCGGCATTGCCGTCGCCGGCGCCTGTGGGACCGGTCCCCGGGTCGGATTCCCGGATGCCCGTGACCGGGCGCCAGAAGTCGTAGTGATACTTCGAATCCCAGACGGCCATGCCCGCATCCGCCATCGCGACGTTCACCAACGCGAGCAACCGTGCCACTTCGATGTCGCTCGAGCGCATCTGGTCGGCAATCTGCAGCGCGATCTGATTGTACAGCCTCGGCGGCGCACACAGGCTCGGCGTACCATCATACGCCCAGTAAATGCCAATCTGCGCCTGCTCAGCCGTGCGCTCCGTCGAAGCCGCGCCGCCCAGACGTTTCACTTCATCGAATGCCGCAGCGTATTCGGGACTCGTCAATGCCGGCGGTGGCGGAATCCGGAACTGAGCCGAAGATTCCAGGACGAAAGTCGTGCAGGCGCCCCACTTTGCCCCCATCGCGATCGGGATCGTGCTGATGGGATCCTTCCGCCATCTTCCCGGATCATCGCTCGTGATGTGGTGACCTTGCGAGGGGTCATTCCCTACCACAGGTTCGGCGTGGTTCGAACCGTCGTTGGACCGGAGCGTCAGGATCGCCAGCGCGGCCGCCTTGCCGAGAGTGACGCCGTTTGTCCGATGAGGCAGGCTGCGACACCGGGCGAGATCCTCGGCGAGGAATGCGTCAAATTTCGCCGTCTGCGAAGGGAAGAGCGCGACCAGCGTGTCGTGGGCGGCCTGGCCCACGGCGA
Source organism: Chthoniobacteraceae bacterium (assembly GCA_040081515.1). Taxonomy (GTDB): domain Bacteria; phylum Verrucomicrobiota; class Verrucomicrobiia; order Chthoniobacterales; family Chthoniobacteraceae; genus SXWH01. The sequence continues at coordinate 2,567 of JBEBGK010000235.1, read as the reverse complement.
TCCCCGCCGAGACGGGCCCGGACGGCGCCTGCACTCCCGTGTAACTCTCGTAACCTCCGAGCACGGCGACCGCGGAATCGAACATCGCGATATGGACGATCGCCAAGGCCCGGCTCGCCCGGCATGGCCCGAGCTGTTCCTTGGCGTTCGCGTGGTCGAACCCGCTGGCATCGATCGCGATTTCGTTCCAACTGCGAATCGGGTCAATGTCCTTCCGCGGTCCATGCCGCGGTCCGGGCCGGAAGTGCGGAGCGGGTTTGAATTTCGGCCCATAACCTTCGTGATCGGCGCCAGACGGCTCGACGGCGAAGGAACAGAGGGCCACACCGAGAAAAAGTACGACAAACGTCTTCATTTGGGTTCTCCTGGGGGAAGGGGGTTCGCTCGGTTTTAGAGCATATTAAACGTGGCAAGTCTAGCTTTTACTAGTGAGCACGGTTGGGTCCGGGACACGAAAGTTAAACGGCACACGGCCGGCCGTAGCCGTTCGATGGAATGGGACGTTGCATGCGATCACTTGAATGGGGCGTTGCATGCAATCACTTGCCGCGTAGCGGCACCCACATCAATAGCCGTGGGTGAGGAACGAACCCACGGTCCGGCGAAGGCGGAAACGACCGCGTAGCGGTCGCACCTCGCGACCTTGCGGTGCCGCGCGCTCGTCTTCGACCGCTACGCGGTCCGTCGCTCGGCGAGCGATCCATGGGTTCCTCGTTCCTCGTCACCCGCGGCTATTCACGTCGCTGCCGCTCCGCGGCAAACACGGTTCCCATCGTCGAGGAATCCTGGACACGTGTAATCCATCCCCCGGCCTTGGGCTCCGAGCATTCCAAATTTTTCCGTCCTGCACCCAGCACGGTCTCAGCGCCCGCCGGGGCTGTTGGTGAAAAATTGCGGTTGACGGTCCGATTGCCACCCCTCTAGCTTCGCCGCCCGCTAGCTGAACAGAATTACCGAAAATACCCAGCCTACGTTGTTTGCTGAGCGATTTCAGCGGGCAATGTGGGCATTTTAGTCTATGGCCGTCGAACTATCCTATGTTCTCCTGACACCCTACTCGATTCGCAAATCGAGGACGGGAGGAATTCTCGCGCGGTTGATTTCACGGACGGGGCTCGAGCTGGTGGCGGCGCGCATGTTCACGCCCGGCGCGGATTTGACCGGCCAGTACGCGGCCGGAATGGTGACCGACCCCGACCCCACGCATCGCGCCGCGCAGGAACTCATTAAGAAATACATTCTTTCCAACTTCACGAGGCAGGGCTCCGCGACGCAGCCGCGTGTCTTGCTGCTCGTCTTCCGCGGCGAGGATGCCGTCAAGAAGCTGCGCGAGGTGGCGGGACACATTCTCAACGAGCGTACTTTCGGCGAGACAATCCGCGACACCTTCGGCGACTACTTCACGGACAAGTCCGGCAACGTCGTGTATTTCGAGCCCGCGGTTCTTTATCCACCGGACCTCGCGAGCGCCGAGCGGGACCTCGCACTCTGGGCAAAATTCTCCGACACCGACGGTGGCATCCAGGACAAGGCGATCGAATATCCGCCGGGCGCGAAGGTCCAGCAGACGCTCGTGCTCATCAAGCCCGACAATTTCCGGTTCCCGAACTCGCGGCCCGGCGGCGTGATCGAGCTTTTCAGCCGCACCGGGCTCTACATCATCGGGTGCCGTGTGCTTCACATGAGCGTGGCGCAGGCCGAGGAGTTCTACGGGCCCGTGCTGGCCGTCCTGCAGGACAAACTCCGCGAGCGTGCCGGCGTGATGGCGAAGAAGGCTCTCGAGCCGATTTTCGAAATGACTTTCACCCCGGAGGTGGAGAAGGCCCTGGGCGAAGTCCTGGGCCCGGTGAACGGACGGGAAAACTGGGAGGACATCGTGAAGTTCATGAGCGGACGCCGGCCCGGCAACTGCCCCGCGGATCTTCGCGACGAGCCGGGCACCGAGAAATGCCTGGCGATCATTTACCAGGGCGAGGACGCCGTGCGCAAAGTGCGGGAAGTGCTCGGGCCGACCGATCCGGCGAAGGCGCCGCACGGGACGATCCGGCGCGAATTCGGCCAGACGATCATGGTCAACGCCGCGCACGCCTCCGACTCGCCTGAGAATGCGCAGCGCGAGATGAAGATCATCCGCATCGCAGAGAACAATTTCCGCAAGCTGATAGAGAGCTGGCTCTCCGGAAAGTAAGCCCGCCCTATGAACTCCAAAACCGAAAAACCGAACACCCAAACCATGGAACTCGCTGAACGCGCCACCATCCTCACTCCCTCGCTCACCCTCTCCATCGACAGCAAAGCCAAGGCCATGAAGGCCGAAGGCATCGATGTGTGCAGTTTCGGCGCGGGTGAACCCGACTTCGACACGCCTGATCACATCAAGCAGGCGTGCGCCGCCGCCCTCACTGCCGGCTACACGAAATACACTCCCTCCAGCGGCATCCTCGAATTGCGCCAGGCGATCAGCGAAAAATTCAAGGCCGACAATCATCTCGACTACGGGCCCGGCCAGGTGGTCGTCAGCAACGGCGCGAAGCACTCCTGCCTCAACGCCATTCTCGCCTGCGTCG
>JBEBGK010000234.1:0-5908 GCA_040081515.1 Chthoniobacteraceae bacterium | reverse complement strand
CGCGCTGGCCGCGGCGCGCGGTGAAACGAAGGCGGTCCACTTCGCCTGCGAGGATCTGGCCGTTGATCACCGCGGGCAGCGTCACGACCGGCAGCTCTTCCTTCGGCTGGCGCTTCTTCTGTCCGCGCGGGTTCGTGTCGATTTCCACCTTCATGCTTCCCTTCGCCGGTGCCTCGCTGAATTCCGGCAACTGCCCGACGAAAAAGACGAGCGGGTTCGACAATCCGCTCGGGGTCGCAACGCGGATCTCCTGCTGCCCCAGCGTCGCATCGGGTGCCATGGTCACCTGGAGCGTGACGTTCTCCGCGATGGCGACGTTGAAAGGGCGACCGTTGCCGAAGTTCGCGAGTTTTTCCTTGATCTCCGCGATCTCGCGGTCGGGCGTCGCAGGTGTTTTTGAAGCGCTGACGGATGCCGATTTCCGTTCCTCTTCGAGCTGCGCGAGCCGTTCGCGCAGGAATTCCGTTTCCTTTCCGTTCAGCGGACGCTGATGCGAGACGACCTTCGCCTCGATGCCGCGTCCGGAGAAATACACCTCGTTCGCGCCGGTGAGATTCTGCCCGCCGAGCGTCACCTCAAATGTCCGCCCTTGCTGTCCGCCAGCGGGATACACGTAGCCGATGCGCGGCACCCTCTGCGCGTGCGCGACCGGGGCGAACGCGACTGCCGCGATTGCGATTACGAGCCGGCGAAAGGTGCCCATCGCGCGGTTCCGCTTCATGCCATGATCTCGCGCAGGCGGCCTCCGGTTGCGACGCCGTCGGCTCCGGCGGGCATCACTTTTACCTTGGCTCCTTGCGGATGCGGCAGCGTGGCTTCGGTGTCGATGCCGAGGAGTTCATACATGCTGCCGATGAGATCGGTCGGGCTCACGGGCCGCTCGGCGACCGACTCGCCGGTCTTGTCGGACGCACCGACGACGTGTCCGCCTTTGAATCCGCCACCCGCGACGACGGAGCTGAACACCTTGCCGAAGTGATTGCGCCCGCCGCCCCATGGCGCCTCCCACTGCACGCGCGGAGTGCGTCCGAATTCGCCGCCCCACCACACGACCGTGCTGTCGAGCAGGCCGCGCTCGGACAAATCCTGGAGCAGCGTCGCCATGCCTTGATCGAGCTCGGGCAGCTTCCGGTTCATCGCCTGGAAGTGCTGCTTGTGTGTGTCCCAGCCGCCGTAGTTGATCGTGATGTACGGCACGCCGCGCTCGACGAGCCGACGCGCCATGAGGCACGACTGGCCGAATGTGCTGCGCCCGTAGCGTTCGCGCAGCTCGTCCTTTTCCTCCGAGAGCGCGAAGACTTTGCCCGCATCACCGAGAATGAGGTCGTAGGCTTCCCTCTCACACTGCGCGAGCGCCTGGAGACGCGGGTCGCCTTTCGCCGCGTGATCGAGCGTGTTCAGATTATGCAGCAGTTCGCGCCGCGCCTTCTGGTGCTCCTCGGTGACGCCGGGCGCGACCACGCCCTCGACGACAAACGGCGTCTTCGCCGGATCGCCGCCGGTGGCGAATGGCTTGTAGCGCGTGCCTAAAAATCCCGCCTCGGAAAACCGACCCTGCGGCTGCGTGAGCACGATGTAGGGCGGGATGAGCCCCTTGTATCCGGCGCCGTAGCCTTTGAAATGCGACACCACTGCGCCGATGCACGGATACACTTCACCGTCGCCGGATTTGTGTCCGGTCTGCACCATGTAAGACGCCGTCTCGTGGCCGTTGTTGTTGTGCGTCATGCTGCGGATGATCGAGTATTTGTCCGCGAGCTTCGCGAGGCGCGGGAGCAGTTCGGAGATGCGCACACCGTCCACATTCGTCGCGATGGGCGACTTCAGCGGGCCGCAAAAATCGCTGCCCGCATCCGGCTTCGGATCGAAGGTGTCGATGTGGCAGGGCCCGCCCCACATCCAAATCTGGATGACCGACTTTGCCTTCGCCGGAGGGGTGGACGCGAACGCGCGAGTGCCGAGGCGATCGGCGAGCAGCATTCCCGCAGTGCCGGCGAGACCGACGCGCATCGCATCCCTTCGCGAGAGGCCGGAGTGGAGGGAGAAGTCTGGAGTGTTCATGGATCGGATGGGGTGGAGTTTCGGTTCAGTGGCGGTGGAGAAATTCTGCGCTGTTGATCAAAGCCCACGCGACGTCCGCCGGACTGCCCGCGCCGGCGCTCGATCCGGCCTGCGTGTAATCCTCCACGGTTTTCAGTTCCTCCTTCGTGGGATAGCGCGAAAGGATCGTGAGATAGAGCGCGGTGGCCTTTTGCTTCGGGGTTTCCTTCGAGCGGAGCAGCGCCTGCATCTTCGGACCTTGCTCGATCTTGCGCTGGACCTGGCTGGAGTTCAGCAGATGAAGACGCTGCGACGCGCTGATGCGATTCGGCCGCTCGTCCGCCATGCCGGTGTCGCGCGGGGAACGGCCGAACAGCTCGAGGAACGGACTTGTGATACTGCCGTCCGCGAGCGCGATGGCGCGCTGATCTTCCGGGATGAAAGTGAACGGCTCCGGGATCGGGCTGGAGTATTTTTCCGTCGTGCCGCTGATCTGGTTCAGCGCATCGATGAGCACCTCGGCCTCCAGCCGGCGCGTCGGGTAGAAAGCGAAATTTGCCTCCGCTTGCGGATGCTTGCTGCGCGGGATCGGCGAGAGCTGGTAGGCACGTGAATTCAGGATGAGCCGGTAGAGGTGCTTGAGGTCGTAGCGTGCGCGGACCAGCTCCACTTGCAGGAACGCGAGCAGCTCCCCATTTTTCGCCGGGTTGTCCGCGCGCAGGTCGTCCACTTCCTCCACGATGCCGCGCCCGAGCAGCCAGAACCACACGCGGTTCGCGATGGCCGCGCTGAACCACGGGTTGCGCGGCGAGGTGAGCCATTCCGCGAAGATTCCACGCGGATCTCGTTCGGGACCGAGCGCCACTTTCGAGTCATCGGGAAATACGAGCGCCCCGGTCGCGGGCTTCGACGGATCGAAGAAGACGATCTCCTCCTTCCACTCCGCCGTGGACTTGTAGCCGAGCTGCGAGAAGAACGCGGCCATCCCTTGCAGTCGTGCGGGCGGCCATTTCTCCGCACGCGCGCCCATGAAGGTCAGCGCCACCGTGTGCGCGATGCCCTCCGGCGTCTTGTTTTGCATGGCGCGGAAGAAGTTCACCGGCGCGGCGCGGAAGTTACTGCCGCTCGCCGTCAGGAGTTCGCGGACAAAGCGATCGTAGGGCTTGTTCTGGGCGATGCTCGTGTGAATCCAGCGGTGATACGCCTGCACGGCATTCGGCCAGAGATTGATCGGGAACTCGGCCTTCACGCGCAAGACGTCGCACCACTTCATCGCCCAGTAGTCCGCGAATTCATCGCGCGCGAGCAGCCGCTCGATGAGGTTGCGCCGCTTGTTTATCGACTTGTCCTCGAGGAACGCGACCGTCTCCTCAGCCGTCGGAAGTGTGCCGATCGTGTCGAGGAAAACCCGGCGCACGAACACCGCGTCCGAGCACGTCTTCGCCGGCTGGATGCCGAGATACTGGAGCCGCGCGAAGACGTAATGATCGAGCAGGCTGATGGGCGTCGGAGTCGCCGATGTCTCGTAAAGGCTCGCCGGATCATTTTCCGCGGCCATCGCATGCGAGAGCGCGATCACACCGATCGCCAGCAGCAGTGCTCGCGTTCTCATGCAAGGGCTCCGGCTTGCGTTCCGACCTTTCCGTCCGCCGAACGGTGCAGCGGCGAGAATGCGACGGCCTCGATCTCGACGAGGAGTTCCGAGCGGCACACGTCGGCGTGCGCGTAGATCACCGGCACGGGACCGAGACGGCGTTCGCACACGGCGCGGCAGCGCTCGAAGTCCTCGGGGCGCTTCACATACACGCGCATCTTTGCGAGGTCCGCGAGCGTGGACCCGCCGCCGGCGAGGCCGTGGCGTTCGCAGTTCTCCGCATCGATCAGCCGCTCGATGTTCGTGAGCGTCTGCTCGGTCTGCTTTTCCGCATCGCCGAGATGGACGCTCTCCGAATGCACGATGCTCGCCGTGCCCGAGATCCAAGTGGTGACATAATCGCCGATGGCCACCGCCATCGCGCGGGAAAACTTCGGGCTCTTCACGGAGAAACGCTGCGCGTAATCGAACGCCGCCGTCTGGAGCGGATTCTCCAGCGGATAAAGATGCACATCCTTTCGCTCCGTCTGGAGCGCGAGGCACGCCGCCACCAGCCCGCGCCCCTGCGTGCCGATGCCTGTGCTCGCGGGATACGAAATCTTGCCGTCGCTCGAAGGAATCAGGCGCTGGCAAAACCGAGTGCCCTCGAAAAAATCCGTCCGCGAGCGGTTCAGTTCGCGATACCGCTCCGTGCCATCCTCCTGCGCGGTGATGCCGCCCTGATAGAGCCAGAAGCGCGCGACTTCGTCGAACGACGCGCCAGCCTGCGAAAGCCCGTTACGCAACCGCGTGAACGCCTCGGTGGTCTGATCGTAGCCCGTGCGCCCATTGCCCTCCTCGATCGTCGCCGCCGCGTGAATCCAGCGCAGTCTGTCGTAACTCACGGTCACCACGTCCGGCCCATGATGATGAACCTCCGAGTTTCGAGTGCCGACCGCCCATGCCTCGATCGCCAGTTCCGCGCCGTCGCACGGCGGCTGCGGGAGAAAAAGCGTCACCGGCATCCGCTCCGCAAAGAACGCTTCCATCAAACGCCGCAGCGCACCTGCATTCGCGACATCGCGCATGTAAATCGTCTGCGTCGTCACCGCCATCGGCTCGCCCTGCTGCCGCAAAATCGCGCGGATCGTGGACATCGCCTCCCAAGCCTGGTCGAGGAATTCCCCCTCCGGCCGAGGCGTCACCATCAACGCGACGCGCCGCACTTTCTCGACTCCAACGACCGAATGCTGCTGTCGGCTGAGCAGGCACGGCGGCACATCGGGAGTCTCACCCGGCGCGGGCGGCCTGCCGCCACTCGCGTCCGTATGCAAGAGCTGCCGCGACGGCGAGAGGTGATAGCAAAGCGGAGCGGCGCAAACCGTCGCAGGCGCTCCGTTCGCCGATTTGGGATTCGGGCAATGCGGGGAGTTCATAGGGTGGGGATTTCCTCTTGGAAGCTATGCTACCGCCGCTCGGCCGCCCTGCCTTGATTTGGCTCAAGCTTTACATTGCTTGGCGAGAAGCCCCATTTGCAGCCACATCGCAGCCCCGATTACAGCTCGCCGAGATTCCGCTGGAGGATCCGTTCGAGGCGCTTCGGTTCGAGAATCGTGATCACTTTGCCCGCCACGCGGATGAGCTTTTTCTCGCGGAAGTCCGCGAATGTGCGCGAGAGCGTTTCGCTCACGGTGCCGATTTCCGCGGCGAGGACTCGTTTTGTGCGGTCGAGCTGGAATTCGACGGCGGCGGCGGGCAGCGGACGCGGGCAGTGCTTGAGCAGCCAGTTGGCGAGGCGTGTTTCCACGTCCTTCAGTGTGAGGTCATCGAGGAGCGCCACGAGCACGCGCAGATGCTGGCTCATGGAGCCGAGCATGCGCAGCGCGAGTTCCGGGCGGCTCCGCAGCAGACCGAGGAAGTCCGCCTTTGGCACGAGCAGGACCGTGCTGTCCTCGATCGCGCGCGCATCCGCCGGATAGCCGCCGGCGCTGGCGAGCGCGGCCTCGGCGAACGACTGGCCCGTGCGAAAGACCGAGATCACCTGCTCCTTCCCGTGGGCACTCACGCGATGCACATTCACCGCGCCGCGCTGGACGACGTAGAAGCCCTCCGACGCCGCTCCCTCGCGGAAGAGGTACTGCCCCTTTTTGATCTCCTTCGGAACCAGGAACGAGGCGATCAACTCGAGGTCATCCACCGGCAGCCCGGTGAAGAGCTGGCAACCGCGCAGGGTGTTGGCGAAAACGATCTTTTGGAATGCGGCTTGGCGGCTGGCCATGTGCGCGATGATGGGCT
>JBEBGK010000233.1:0-5912 GCA_040081515.1 Chthoniobacteraceae bacterium | reverse complement strand
ACATCAGCTTCGGCAGCCAGATCCGCAGCTACGTCTTCCAGCCCTACCAGAAGGTGCTCGACCTGCGCACGGGCGTGGAGACTTCGAACATCCAGGCCGTGATGGATGGCGACATCGGTCTTTTTCTCGAGGGGAAACTGCGGGGTCTCGTCCGGCAGAAGGGCGCCGCGGACGAGGACGAGTAGCGCCGGAGATCGATCCGCAGGAATCCGCGCTCGACAAAACGGAGGGCCTTTCGACACTCCGCGCCGCATGAGATTCGCCAATCAAGTCGCCATTGTCACCGGTGCCGGACGCGGCATCGGGCGCGCCATTGCCACCCGTTTCGCCAGCGAGGGCGCGCGGGTCGCCGTCGTTTCGCGCACCGAGCAGAACGCGTTGCAGGTGGCGGAGGAGATCAACGCGAAATTCGCGGGCCTCGCGAAGGCTTACGCCGTGGACGTGGCCGATCACGCCGCCGTGCAGAAGGTCTGCGCGCAGGTCACGGCGGATTTCACCCGCGTGGACATCCTGGTCAACAACGCGGGCATCACGCGCGACGGACTCTCGATGCGCATGTCGCTGGAGGATTGGAACGCCGTTCTCGCGGCAAACCTCACGGGCGCGTTCAATTTCTACCAGGGCGTGGTGCGCGGGATGGTCAAGCAGCGCAGCGGGCGCATCGTGAACATCGCAAGCGTGGCCGGCCTGATGGGCAATGCCGGCCAGGCGAATTACGCGGCGAGCAAGGCCGGCCTGATCGCGCTCACCAAGGTCATCGCCCGCGAACTCGCCAGCCGTGGCATCACCTCGAATGCGGTCGCCCCCGGCTTCATCGGCACGGACATGACCGGCGTGCTCTCGCAGGAGATCAAGGACGCGGTGATGAAGCAGATCCCGCTCGCCAGGTTCGGCGAGCCGGAGGACATCGCGGCGGCGGTGACCTTCCTCGCGAGCGCCGAGGCGAAATACATCACCGGGCAGGTGCTCACGGTGGATGGCGGTCTCGTCATGTAGGGCGCCCGGAGCCAGCCCGCCGGACCCTTTCCCTTTCCGATGCACGTCTATGTCCTCCGACACGCCGATGCCGAGCCGCATGCGGCGACGGACGCCGAGCGGCGCCTGACCGGGAAGGGCGAACAGCAGGCTGCGCAGGTCGCGCGGTTCTGCGAATCGCACGGGGTGAAGCCGGACGTCGTTCTCAGCAGTCCGCTCCGGCGCGCGCAGGAGACGGCGAAAGTGGTCGCCGCGAAGCTCGACGCGACGCTGCTCACGGCAGATTGGCTCGCGTGCGGCGCGGAACCCGAGGACGTCGTGGCGGAACTGTCCGGGCACAGGAAGGCTTCGGCGGTGATGCTCGTGGGTCACGAGCCGGACTTGGGCCGGCTGGTGGCGTATCTGGTGGGCACGCGGCAGGGCGAGGCGTTCCACATCCGCAAGGCTTCGCTGACGGCGCTCGAACTGCATGCGCATCGCGAAGGCGGCGCACGGCTCGAATTTTCGATCCCGGTGAAGTTCATGTAGCGGCGACGGGGCGATGCGCGGGCCCTCGCGAATGATCTTCCCCCGTGCGGCTGCCGTCTGTTTCGCTTGCGGCGAAGTGACTCCGGCTATCGTCTCCAACCGATGAAGAAACTGCTCCCCGTTCTTTGCTGCGGGCTGTTCGTCTCGTGTTCCGATCGGCGGACGCCCGCGGTGGATCCGAATCTCAACGAGACCGAACGCCGGCTGACGGAGCAGCGACGGGAGGCGCCGCCGGCCCGTGAGGAGCCGGGGCCCACGCCGCCGCCGGTGAAGCCGCTGACTCCGCTCCAGCGGCTCGAGGCTATTGCCGAGGGCGGTGATGTGGAGGCGCAGTTCAAACTGGGTTCGCACTACGCCGCGGGGAAGGAGGTTCCGAAGGACGAGATCCGATCGCTTTTGTGGATCGAAAAGGCCGCGAAAGGAGGGCATGCGGAGGCGCAGTTCAATCTCGGGGTGCTCTATGCGACCGGGATCGGCGTGTCGAAGGATGAAGCGAAGGCCTTTCAGTGGTTCGAGAAGGCGGCGGCGCAGGGCGACCCGGAGGCGTGCAACCATCTCGGCGGCATGTTCGCCGAGGGGATCGGCGTCCCGAAGGACGAGGCGAAGGCGAGGGAATGGCTCGAGAAGGCTGCGTCGAAGGGCTACGCGGAGGCGCAGTTCAACTTGGGCATCCTGTATGTCAGCGGCAGAGGAGGTGTGGAGGATCTCGCCACGGCCATCGACTGGTTTGAGAAGGCCGCGGCGCAGGGTCACGCGGAGGCGCAGTGCAATCTCGGCGTCGTGTATGAGGGCGGCGTGGGTGTCGTGAAGGACGAGGCGGTGGCGGCGAAGTGGTTCGAGAAGGCCGCGGTCCAGGGCGACGTCACCGCGCAGGTGAACCTCGGGGTGATGTATGCGAACGGGAAGGGGGTCCCGAAGGACGTTGTCCGTGCCTATGCGTGGTTCGAGATCGCCGCGGTTGAGTCGAATCCCGATGCGACCGCGAACCGGGATTTGATCGCAAAATCGCTGACTCCCGAGCAGGAAACCGAGGCGCGGAAACTTTCAGCCGAACTCCTCACCCAGGTGAAAAGGCGCAAGCCGTAGCGGACGCGGCGGGTGCGATGGCCGACGGCGTCTGGAAAACGCCCTGGCGCCGGGAGTGTGATTCAAACCGAGTCCACAGGGAGGACGAGAGGCGAACGTGGCACAGTGCTTCCAGCCTGTGGGGCCAGCGGGCGTCCCGCCCGGTGTGTTTGCGAACGCCAATCAAGCTGCGGGCAGGATGCCCGCGCGCCCCACAGGCGGGACGCACTGTGCCACGATCTCGCGGCGCCCCCCGTCGTCTTTGGACTCGGTCTGAATCACGCCCCGGCGCCGGAATCCGTCAAGAAACGGCTTGCGCGTGCGGGGTGAGGCGATAGCTTCCCGCCCCTTTCCACAAGCCAATCCACCTTTCCCATGTCCCAACATCGCAGTCTCAAAGGCGCCGCAACCATCGCGGCGAAGCGTAATGTCATGAAGCGTTTCGAGCGGGTGGAAGTGCTCAAGCGCCGCGGCCAGTGGAAGGAAGGCGACAAGGTAATCGGCCTGCGCAAGACGAAGCCCGACGCGTAGCCGGTCTTTGGAAAGACGGCGGGGTGGGGGCGCGCTCAGCGCCCGTAGAGGCACTGGGCGAGATAGCCGCTCAGCGCGGTCAGTCGGTTCTGCCTGCGGAACTGCTCGATTTTGTTGCGGTTCACCTTCAGCGCGCGCTCCCAGAGCCAGATCAGATTCCGCGCGCTCACGGTGATGATGTCCGTGATGTTCTTCGGGTCATCGACGCGCGGCGCCTTCACGTCGAAGCAGATTGGGCCGGCGTATTTTGCGTCCTGCAGCACGACGAGCAGCGCGAGATCCTTCAGCGGCTCGGTGTAGCCAAAGGGCAGATCCTGATCGTAGCGCTGGCCGTCCTGCGAGTTCAGATGGATGTGGAAAAGCTTGCCCGCCTCGAGGCAGAGCTCGATGTCCCACACGAAATCGAGCCCGGCGATGCGGCTGTGCGCGGTCTCGGGGTTCAGGCCGAAGAGCGGCTGCACTTCCTTGTCCAGCCGGCTGATGAGATAGAGCACCTCGCCGACGTTCGCCATGTACATGTTCGCGCGCGGCTCGTTCGGCTTGGGCTCGATGGCAAATTTCACCTTTGTCCCGTAGTTCTTCCGCGCGTAGTGGCCCACCTTGTTGAAGCCCTCGACGAGCCGCTTGAACGCGTCGCGTCCGTTCTTCGCGAGCACGAAATCGAACCCCTCGCGGCCGTTCCAGAACACCATCGTCTTTGCGCCGAGCACGACGGTCGTGTCCACGGCCTTGAGTGCGTTCTCCATGCCGAGCTTGCGCACGGCGGGATCGTTCGACGTCATCGCGCCGTCCTTGAAGATCGGCGCGGCGAAGAACGACGGGGTGTACATCGCGCACTTCATCCCGAGTTTGCGGGCGAGCTTCGCGGCCTTCGGCGCCATCTCCGCCGTGATCTCCACGTCGTGCGCCTCGTAGAAGCTCATGCCCGCCTCCGCCAGCATCGGCAGGCGGTCGAGCATCGGGATCGGGTCGCGCGTCGGGCCGCCGAACGGATCCGCGCCGGGGCCGATGTTCCAGACGCCGGCGCCGAGCCCGTTGATGCCGACCTTGTTTTTCAGAGTGTAGGGAGTTGCCATGGTGCTGGTTTTTTTCGGTGAAGAGTGATGGTGAAAGGGCGCGAAACGTGGGGGAAGGCGAGCCGTTTGTCAGCCCTGAAATCAACGAACCCGACCGCCTCCGCGGGCTTTGACAGATCGCATCTGCTCCGCGCACGCTCGCGGTCATGATTCCGGTCGTCCTGATCCAACTCGACAGCGTGTGGGAGGATCCGCGCGCGAACTTCGCCCGGGTCGAACAACTCCTAGCGGCGGCGCCGCCCGCTGCGGGCTACTACCTCGTGCTCCCTGAGATGTTCTCCACCGGCTTCAGCCTCGACCTTTCCAAGACGATGCAAGGTGCCGCACGCGAGGCGGAGGAGTTTCTCCGCGGGATCGCGTTGCGGTATCGCGCGACGGTCACGGGCGGCATCGTGAGCCCCGGCGCCGGCGGGCGCGGACGGAACGAATCGGTCGTCATCGGCGCCGACGGCACGCTGCTCGCGCGTTACGTGAAGCAGCAGCCCTTCAGTGGCGCCGGTGAGACGGAGGTCCACGAGGCGGGCGCGGACTGCGTCACGTTCCGGCTCGGCGCATTCACCGTCGCGCCGTTCGTGTGCTACGACCTTCGCTTTCCCGAGCTCTTCCGCGCGGCGGCGGCGCGCGGCGCGGATCTCTTCTCGGTCATCGCCGCGTGGCCGGTGAAACGGATCGGGCACTGGCTCACGCTGCTCCAGGCGCGGGCCATCGAGAACCAGGCATTCGTGATCGGCGTGAACCGCACCGGGCGGGAGCCGCGCTTCGAGTACTGCGGACGCAGCGTCGTCGTGGATCCCCACGGCGAAATCATTGCCGACGCCGGCACAGGCGAGACGGTGCGGACCGCAATCATCGCGCACGAAGCCGTTGCCGCATGGCGCGCCGAATTCCCCGCTTTGCGCGACGCGCGGAACCGGGCGGAGCGGACTTGATTGCCGCGCCCGGCCGTCGGGGCGCGCATCGTTCGCGCGGGACTTGCCGTTCAACGCAACGGCGTCGGGATCTTCGAAATCTGAAGATCATCCACGTAGATCCGATTGGCGGTGGCGATGTCCGGGTGCCGATACATCCCCAGCTTCAGGTAATGCTCGTAGTCATTGTTCATGTTCGGCCCCTCGGCAGTCATGGCGGGCTTGGAGAGATCATTCAGAAACACCGACGCTTTTCCGTCCGCCCCTTGCGACCAGCGGATGACGCACGTGATGGTGTTCCATTTTCCGCGTTCGAAAAAGACCGGCCCCACGTTGCGTGACTTCAGCCCGTCCTTCGTCGGGCCGTAGCCGAGGCTGATCCCGGGCTTTCCGTCCTTCTCGCCGAGACCCAGCAGCACCGGCGGGCTGAGCGAACGGTAATTTTCCCAGGTTTCGCCCAGCTTCTTGTCGGGCTGGTCGTGCCACTGCCCGATGACCCACCAGCGGTTTCGTGGCGCATCGGAAACGAAGTCCTCGGGCAGCTTGAAACGCCACGAATAGCGGACGGTCTCGCCCTTTTGAAACGGGTAGCCCACGCTGATCTCCGCGCGGATTCCCCCGTGGACTTTGTCCTGCCCGGGAAAAACATGGAGCCCCAGATGCCGGTCGTTTCCCTCCCCGAGGATTGCGACACTCTTCCGCGAACCGATGTCGAGGTGCGCCAAATCCAGCAGTGAATCCGGCACCACGGTTCGGAGATAAAGGAGTTCCTCATCTCGTGAACCGGCCTTGGTACAGCCGGAAAGGACGGTGCAAAGAAGCAGTGCCA
>JBEBGK010000232.1:0-5933 GCA_040081515.1 Chthoniobacteraceae bacterium | reverse complement strand
CTCCCGCCCAAAGCGCAGGACGATCCCCACCGAGTCCGCAGGAACCGTGTAGAAGCTCGTGAAAACGACCCACAGCCCGACGAGCACCAGGGGGATCGCCCGGAGCAGGCCCGCGGGAATCCTTGGAAAGTTCACCTCAATCGTTCTGGGATCACTAAACGCCATGCATGTCCCGTAACGGCTTCACCCGGATGCGGCAAGCCATTCCGCCGGCGGCGAGCCCGGGCGCGCGGCCGGCAGACCAGGCCGCCCGCCTCACTTCGCGAGCTTGATGCTCTCCGCGCATCGCCGGAGTTCCTTCTCGTGGGCCGGGAACGCCGACTTCGTCGAGTTGAAATTGAACAGGAGCAGCTTCTTTTCAAAGAACGTGATCCACCTGATGTTGTGGATGTCCTGGTCGATCGCATTCGACGTGAGTTCGAGGTGAATCCATCGTTTCCCGTCCCGCTCGACCACTTCCTTCCGGATCCACTGGATGCCCGGGATCACACGGTCAAAGACCGCGACGAAACTCTTCATCGCATTGGGAAGCTCCCCATCCACCATCATCGCGGCAGGCATGCCCGCGTCCTTCAGTTCGTAGGCGATGCTCACCCCGCGCGTCTCATTTCCCACGACGAACCCCGGCGCATTCACCGACGGATACTTGATGCGAATCTCCTCCTTCGTCAGCGGCGTGAACGCGTCGGGCACCTCCAGCGACACACGGCCCTCGGCGAGCTTGATTTCCCGGGCGCGAACCGGAAACGCGCCGAGGAGAAGGAATACGAAGGCGAAGACTGATCTCATGAGACTCCGCAGACTCTTTCAGGACGGCCACTCGGAATCAATATCCGCCCCACGGCCGCCTCCTGTCGTCGGGACGACACACTGCCCGCGGCTCCAACGGACCGATCGCGGTGCGATACGCCGGCAAGGGCAAATGAATCGTGCCGGCTGGCGCCGCGTTTCCTGTTTCGGTGATCGCCGACGGTTGTTCCGGGTGGTGAAGGCGGGCGGTCTTGCAAGGCGCCCCGTGACCTCGCCGCCAGCGCGGCTTGCGCGCGAAATGCTGCTGACAGCGCGCATCGCCCATGCACCTTAGCGCCATGCCGACCAAGGAGACGCCTCATCCGGATTCATTCCGTCTGCTGCGGCTTTTCCTGTGGCTGCACTGGCGGAGTTTTTCGGCGCGCTTCGCCCAGTCGCGCCGGGAGTCGCCGCTGCTGATCTTCGTCCTCGCCGGTTTCATCCTCGGATACCTCGTGTGCGGGTTCCTGCTGTTCCGCAGCGGGCTGGGGTATCTTTACCGGTTCCCGCTGGTGGGCAGCCTGCTCGCGGAGCGGATTCTTTACCTCATCTTCGGGTTCTTCTTCGTCATGCTCGTGGCGTCGAACCTCATCATCGGGTACTCGACGCTGTTCCAGAACCGGGAGGCGCAATGGTTCCTGTCGCTGCCGATGCGGCACCGGGATGTGTACCGGTGGAAATTCATCGAGGCGCTGGCGATCTCGTCGTGGGCGCTGGTCTTTCTCAGCGCTCCGATGCTCGCGGCGTATGGGGTGGTGCATGACGTGCCGTGGCCGTTCTACATCCTCGTGGCGCTGGGCTATCTGCCCTTTGTCGTCATCCCGGCCGTGCTCGGCTCGTGGCTGATCCTGCTTTTCGTGCGGGTGCTCTCGAAGCGGTGGGTGAAGGCGGCGCTGCTCGCCGGCGCGGCGGCGCTGCTGCTTTTCATCTTCCTCGGCACGAAGCCGGTGACGGAGACGGACGCGGCGGGCCTGCAGGAGGCGCTGCTGTTTCCGAAGCTGATGCACGGCACGCGGCTCGCGACGAATCCGTGGCTGCCCAGCTCGTGGCTCGCGCTCGCGATCCGCCACTGGAGCGTGGAGGGCATGGAGCGGAGCGGGATGTTTTTCTTCCTGCTGCTCTCGAGCAATGCGCTGTTCGGGCTGCTGCTCGCGTTCGATTTTGCCGGGCGCGGCTACTACGGGAGCTGGTCCACGTCGCTGAATTCCAAGGCGGAGCAGCAGCAGCGGAACACGACGGCGAAACGCGAACGCGCGCGGCGGAGCACCGCGCTGGGCTGGCTGCAGGCGAAGCTGCGGCCGCTCTCCCCGCGGATGACCGCGCTGGTTTTCAAGGACATCCGCGTCTTCTGGCGCGACCCGACGCAGTGGACGCAGTTCATGATCTTTTTCGGCCTGCTGTGCATCTACGTGCTGAACCTGCGGAATGTGGCGATCGAGTTCAAGCAGGGCTACTGGGAGACGCTCATCAGCTACCTGAATCTCGCGGCGAGCGCGCTGACGCTGAGCACGCTCACGACGCGTTTCGTCTTCCCGATGTTCAGCCTGGAGGGCAGGCGCGTGTGGATCCTCGGCCTGTCGCCCGTCGGGCTGCGCGGGGTGGTGTTGCAGAAATTCTGGGCGAGCTTCATCGCCTCCGCACTTATCACGGTGGCGCTCGTGATCGCCTCCGCCCTGATGCTGAACCTGCCTTGGCCGCGCGTGGTGTTCTTTGCGTGCGCGATCATCCTCATGAGCGCCTCGCTCTGCGGGCTGGCGGCGGGACTGGGCGCGCTTTTTCCCAACTTCAAGGAGGAGAACCCGTCGAAGATCGTGTCCGGATTCGGCGGCACGCTGTGCCTGGTGATCAGCTTCGTTTACAACACGCTCATCGTCTCGCTGCTGGCGGTGCCGGATCTTTTTCATGCGACGCACCGCCTTTTCCCGCTGCCTTTCTGGCTCACGCCCGCGGCTGCGGTGGCGATCAGCCTCGCGACGCTGCTGATTCCGATGTCCCTCGCGCTTCGGCGTGTGAAATCGCTGGAAATCTGAACGGGCGGATGCATGATGCGCGGCGCCGCCACACCCACATGCCCAACCAACCGCGCGACCAGTTTCTCGACCTGCCCGAAGGGGACCCATTCTCGACGGAACATCTCGACGAGAAGGTACAGCAGGCGGAGCACGAGGCGCAGGTGCTCAAGCGGCAACTGGAGACGCTCGAGAAGCAGCGGCGTGAGCTGGAGGAACTGAGCCGGCGCCAGGATGCGCTGAACACGGGCAAGGCGGATCTCGTGGACAAATTCACGCGCTCGCTCGTGGTGCTCGAGCGCGAGACGCTGGAGGCGAGCAAGCGGCTGGAGATGCTCCAGTCGATCAATTCCTCATTCGTCCATCACCTCGAGACGCTCGAGGGCATCAACCCGAAAGCCTGGGAGGGACTCGACGTCTCCAAGGAACTCACGCGCGCCCTCGCCGAGGTGGACGATGCGCGCGCGGAATATGCGAAGTCTTTCCCGAGGATCTGCCCGGCTCCGGAGCAGGGCGCGGGCGATGCCGCGGGTGACGGCGGGTTCGCGTCGGACTGGGGCGGCGGTGGCGATGCGAAGGATTTCATCGGCTGGATGAAGATCGGCGTGGCGTTTTCGCTGCCGCTCATCATTTTCGGGCTCATCGCGCTGGTCGTCATCGTCAGCCGCATTCCGTCGAAGTAGCCCATGCCACGGAAACCCGCGCGGAATTCAGGAAAGCAGTCGCCCCTCCAGACCAAGCAGCAGGAACTCGACCGTCTCGAGGAGCAGCTCAAGGCGAGACTCAGCCGGACGGAGGAATTCCTGAAGAAGGTTCCGGAGGTCAAGAGCGAGGCGGCCCGGCGGCAGCAGCGGGCGATTTTCGAACGCTTCAGCCGTCCGCCCCGGATCGAAGGCCCCGGGGATTACCGGATCGATTTTATCCCCGGCGGGAACCGGAAACGGCCGCCGCGGCTGCGGAAGGAACGCAGCAAGGCGCCGCTGTTCACGCTGCTGCTCCTGATCGTGTTCTGCTGCGTCGCGTATTACGCGTGGCTCGTCCTATGGCAGGGCTGAAGCTCAGCCGCCGGACGATCACCGCCGGCCCGCTGACCGTCGCGGTGGAGATGGATGACGGCGACCGCATTCACGCGGTGAATCTCCCGCGAAAAATCCCGGCCGGGCTGAACCGCGAGCACCTCTCCTCGCTGCTGCGACAACTGGAGGGCCATGAGCTTGCGATCCCCGATTCGCCGCCTTTCCACCGCAAGGTGTGGCAGCGGCTCCGGCGGATCCCATGGGGCGGCACGCAGCCCTACGGCGGGATCGCCGCCGCGCTCGGCAATCCGCGCGCCAGCCGCGCGGTCGGCCAGGCCTGCGCGGCGAATCCGTTCGCGCTCATCGTCCCGTGCCATCGCGTGCGCGGCGCGCAGGGACCCGGCGGCTTCGCATGGGGCGCAGGCTGGAAGGCAAAGCTGCTGGAACTGGAGTCCGCTCCGCGCCCGCGGCGCTGACTGAAGCGGCGCGGCGCTCTCCAAACGGTTTCGTCCGGCGCGCGAGTCCGCATTTCGTCGCGACTCCCGCAGAAAAGAGCATGGAACCGCGGCTGGGACACGTTAACGAAGCGCGGCTTGCCGCAACGAGGAAACGGAGAATTCATGAAATCGGAAGTTGATTGGCTTTACAGAAACCTGTGAGCATCGCCTATTGGCGGTAGGTCGCACCCCGCCGGACATCCGACCGCTTTTCCCTCACATCCCAAAAACCCGTGGCCGCCAACGAAGACTACATCCTCGAAATCCTGATTGAGAACGGGATCGTGACCAAGAGCCAGGTGGACGATGCGCGCTCCAAGGTGAAGCCGGGCAAGAGCATCGTCGATGTGATGGTGCAGGCCGGCGTGATCACGCAGGAGGACGTGGCACGCGCCGTGGCGTCGAATGCGGCGATGGATTTCGTGAGCCTGGATGGAGTGGTGGTGTCGCCGGATGTGACGGCGTTGCTGCCGCCGGACGTTGCGCGCCGATACCGCGCGGTCCCCGTGGCGCTCACGGAACTCGGCGCGGTGGTGGTGGCGGTGGATGACCCGCTGAATTTCGACACGCTGGATTCCGTGCAGGCGGTGCTGCAGCGGGAGGTGGAGTTCCTTTGCACGACGCCGGATTCGATGAAGGCGGCGCTGCTCAAGTATTACGGGACGGCGGAGGATGCGGTCGCGTCGATGGAGAGTCTCGCGGGGGACATCCTCATCGGCGGCTCCAAGATCGAGGTCGAGGGCGTGTCCGGCGAGGTGGGCGATGCGCCGATCATCAAGCTCGTGACGATGATGCTGGTGGAGGCCTACAACACGCGGACGTCGGACATTCACGTGGAGCCGCTCGAGAAGCGGCTGCGGATCCGCTTCCGGATCGACGGCGTGCTGCAAGAGATGCAGAACCCGCCGAAGAAATTGCAGGCGGCGATCGTCTCGCGCCTGAAGATCATGACGGGGACGATGTCCATCGCCGAGAAGCGGCTGCCGCAGGACGGGCGCATCCAGGTGAAGATGGGAAAGAAGCAGCTCGACCTGCGCGTCTCCACGATCCCGACGGCGCACGGGGAATCGGTGGTCATGCGTATCCTGGACAAATCATCGCTCTCGCTCGGGCTGCCGCAGTTGGGATTCCTGAGCGACGACCAGGAGCTGTTCGAGCGGCTGCTCATGCTGCCGGACGGGATCCTGCTCGTCACGGGCCCGACGGGCTCGGGCAAGACGACGACGCTGTACGCGTGCCTGAATTACATCAACAAGCCGGACAAGAAGATCATCACCGTGGAGGACCCGGTGGAGTATCAGATGTCGGGCATCAACCAGGTGCAGGTGAATGCGGACGTGGGGATGTCCTTTCCCGCGGCGCTCCGGGCGATGCTGCGGCAGGCGCCGAACATCATCATGATCGGCGAAATTCGCGACGCGGAGACTGCGAACATCGCGATCAACGCCTCGCTCACGGGTCACCTCGTCTTTTCCACGCTGCACACGAATGACGCGCCAAGCGCGGTCGCGCGTCTCGTGGACATCGGCGTGCAGCCATTCCTCGGCCGCTTGCTCGTGCCGTCGGACCACGATCCCGGCGCCGCGCGCGTCGTCGTGATCTCGCATCGGATGTGGCAGCGC
>JBEBGK010000231.1:0-5938 GCA_040081515.1 Chthoniobacteraceae bacterium | reverse complement strand
CCCCGATGTGGTCGGATTCGGCGGAAAGGAACTCGCGCGACGCGAGGATTTCTTCATCCGCCTCGGCGCGGAAAAGCCGGCCGATGCACCGCCCGCGGCGGTGGCGAGGGTCTGGCTGGCGCAACGGGGGGAATTCGACGTCGTGGCGCTCGGGGTCCGCGACGGTCAGATCAAAGTGCGGACCCATTTCTCCGGCGATCTCTCGCTGCCGATCACAGCCGTCCGCGCGATCGAATTTCCGCACCGGCTCAACGCCGTGGAGCAGGCGGCGGCCGATGGCAGCGACGTGCTCGTCTTTCAAAATGGCGACCAGTTGCGCGGTGCCCTCGTCACCGCCAGCCATGATCGCTCGGTGAAATGGAAGCCAGTGAAGGGCGACGCACCGGTGGATTTCGGCGTCGGGAAACTCGCCGGCATCCTCCTCGCCAAGGCCGCCGCGAAGGGCGCCCAGGAGGGCAGGACGGCGCTCCGCTTTCGCAACGGCGACTGGCTCACGGGGGATCTCGTTCTCCTCGACAAACAGCGTCTCGTGCTGAAATCCGCGCTCGCCGAGAATCTCAATCTCGAGCGCAAGGACGTCCGCACACTCTACTTCTCCTCTGGAGGGTCGGTGCCCGTGTGGGACGCCGCGGGGGACCGCGACACCTGGATGAAGGGCCTGGCCGCGAATGAAAATTCCGCGCGAGCCCGCAAGGACGATCGCTCCAAGCGCGGCATCTGGCGGTATCTCGACGGCTCCTTCACTCTGCTCGGCACCGGCAGCCGCTCCGGGTATGGCAACGGCCCGAGCCTCGGACGGAATCTCGACGGACTCCCCGACAAGGTGGACATCGCGTTCGAGCTTTCCACCACCGGCGGCCCCGCAGGATACGCGGTGCAACTCTTCAACGAGGAGAACCGGCCGGGCCTGATGATTCAGGGGAGCTGGGACAGCGCCTACATCTACGACATGTCGCCCCGCAGGCAGGGCGGCGTCTTTTTCAACCAACCCCAGCAGGTGGACTTCGGCGAGAAGATCGGCTCCGAAGGCAACCGCCGCCATTTCCGATTCCTCGCCGACCGGAAAACCGGACGGCTGGTGATGCTCGTCAACGGCGAACTCGTTGCCAGATTCGGCCAGCGGCCCGGGAAGGAATCCGCAAAACCGGGCCGCGGAATCGCCATCGTGCCGCAGCCGATGAATTCGAGGGTCACCATTTCCAATCTCTGGATCGCACCGTGGAGCGGCGTGCTGCCTGCCATGCCCCGGAAGACATCGAAGGAGGAAAAGCCCGCCGAACACGCAGCTGCCGACGGCGACAACAAAAAGGTCGCGGCGAAAACGCCACAAGCCGAACCGGAAAGGCCCGCGGCGCCGCAGGATGTCATCGCGCTCGTGAACGGCGATGAAACCTCCGGGACCGTCGAGGGCGCGACTGCAGGCTTGCTTCGCGTGGCATGTGATGTCGGCAATCTGGACATCCCGCTCGACCGCACGCTGATGGTCGAACTCGTCGGCGCTCCGGTCGAGCCCATGCAGGGAATCCGCCTCCGCCTCGCCGGCAGGGGCACCATCACCGTCGCGTCATTTTCGATCGCGGACGGCAAAGTCATCTGCCGCAGCGAGACCGTCGGCGAACTCACCTTCCCGCTCAGCGCTGTCTCGGAAGTGGTCTTCCAGCCGCGCAGGCAACCCCCACCCATGGAAGCTGGCGCCCGGGGCGCCGGCTCCGGCGCTGGAGCGGACGGACTCGATCAGGGCATCATCATCAACCGCGGCATAATCATCAAAGGCGGCATCCAACTGCGCTGATTCCCGGCAACGGGGAGTCGGCTTCCCCACTTGCCTACCGCCACAGCTTCCGGTCCAGCGAACGGTATTGGATCGCCTCGGCGATGTGCTCGGGGGCGATGTGTTCGCTGCCCGCGAGATCGGCGATGGTGCGGGCGACTTTCAGGATCCGGTCGTGGGCCCGCGCGCTCAGGCTCAGGTTATCCATCGCCATGCGCAGCAGATTCTCCGCATCGGCATCGAGCGCGCAGAACTTGCGCACATGATTGGAACTCATCCGCGCATTCAGGCGCACCTTGCCGGTCGGACCGAATCGCTCGCGCTGAATCTCGCGGACGTGGATCACGCGCTCGCGGATGGCTGCGCTGGATTCCGCGCGCTCGGTGCTGCGGAGATCGTCGAAGGCGACGGCGGGCGCCTCGACATGCAGATCGATGCGGTCGAGCAGCGGGCCGGAGATGCGATCGCGGTATCGCTCGACCTGCTGCGGCGTGCAGCGGCACTGCCGCTTCGGATCGCCGTGGAATCCGCACGGGCACGGATTCATCGCGGCGACGAGCATGAACTCCGCGGGAAAGGTCATCGTCCCCGCGGCGCGCGACACGGTCACGCGGCCGTCCTCCATCGGCTGGCGCAGGACTTCGAGCGTGCTGCGCTTGAACTCGGGCAGCTCATCGAGAAAAAGCACGCCGTGGTGCGCGATGCTGATCTCGCCCGGCGCGGGGTTCGCGCCGCCGCCGAGCAGGCCGGCATCCGACACGGTGTGATGCGGGGCGCGGAAGGGGCGCGTGGCCACAAAGGACTTGTCGAGCAGCAGACCGCAGACGCTGTGAATCTTCGTCGTTTCGATGGCTTCCTCCATCGTCATCGGCGGGAGAATGGTGGGTACGCGCTTGCTCAGCATGCTCTTCCCGGAGCCCGGCGGTCCGATCAGCAGCAGACCGTGACCGCCGGCCGCGGCGATCTCGATCGCGCGCCGGACGTGCTGCTGGCCGCGCACATCGGCGAAATCCACCTCGTAGTCCTGATGCCTTGCGAAGAACTCCGAGAGATTCTCCCGCACGGGGGTCAGTTCGAGTTCGCCGGTCATGAATGTGAATGCCTCGCGCAGATTGCGCACGCCATGGACATCGATGCCCTCGACCATCGCCGCCTCCCGCGCGTTCTGCGCCGGCACGATCAACTTCTTGCGTCCACAGCGTCGCGCCTCCAGGGCCACGGGCAAAGCGCCCCGCACCGGGCGCACCGCGCCATCGAGCGCGAGTTCACCCACGCAGCAGAAATCGGCGGCATTCGCCAGTTTCTCATGCTGCGCGCAGGCGATCATCGCCAGCGCGATGGGCAGATCAAAGCTCGGCCCCTCCTTCTTCACGTCGGCCGGCGCGAGGTTCACAGTCACGTGGCCGCCCGGCCACCGGAAGCCGCTGTTCGAAATCGCCGTCTTCACCCGGTCGCGCGCCTCGCGCACCGCGGCATCGGGAAGCCCCACAATCACGATCGCATCCTTCTGCCCGCCGTCATCACTCACCTCCACCTCGAGGTCATACGCATCCACGCCGCAGACGGCCGCCGAGAATACTTTGGAAAGCATGACGCGGAAACTGGCAGAGCGCGCACCGCGGGTGAAGCGCGAAGGTACGGCTCCACGGAACAGACGCTAAGGCCGATCACCCAAGGGGGTTAGCCTGTTCGGCCCGGCATCGGGCATTTCCCCGCGCATGAACGACAGACTCAAACTGATACTCACTGCCTGCATCGGCGCCGGTGGTTTCGCCGCAGGCTATTTCGTCGGGGGCGCGGGTGAAGTCGCCACGCAAAAGTCTGAACGCGGCGCAGGGGACGATTCAGCGACGGGACAGCGATCATTGGCGGATCGGGGCGATTCATCCGCGCCCGGCACTGGTACGGCTTCGCGGCAGTTTGCCGGCGTCGCGGGTTCGACGGACAAGGAGAGCAGATTCTTCGGCGCGGCGCGGGATCCGGACGATATGCGCCGGGCGCACGATCTTTTCGAAGTGGCGAACTCCCTCACGCTGGAGGAACTCCCCGGGCTCATCGCGAAGATCCGCGCGCTGCCGCCGGACGCGCGCGAAATGCTGATGCCCGTGGCAATCTCGCGCTGGGCTCAATTTGATCCCAAGGCGGCCGGCGATTATCTCGTGACGCTCACCGACAAGAACGGCCGCGACAAGGCGATGCGCTACGTGATCGCCGCGTGGGTGGAGAAGGACGCCGGGGCGGCGAAGGTTTGGGCGAAGTCGCTGCCGCCGGGCTATCACCGCTCGAACGCCGTGCAGAGCCTCATCGCTTCCCTTGCAAAGGTGGACCCGCAGAAGGCATTCGCGCTCCTCGCCGAGATGCCCGGGGAGATCCGGGGCACCGGCAGTTACGACACGGTTTTCAGCGCATGGGCATCGACCGATGCGCAGGGCGCAGCATTGAAGGCCATCGACCTTCCGAAGGGATCGAATCGCGACTCGGCCATCCGCGCCGTGGCGCGCCAGTGGGCCGAGACCAATCCCGCCGACGCCTTTGCATGGGCCAGGGACATCGCCGACAGTTCGCCGCGGAACCGGGCGATGCAGAGCGTCCTCGGACAATGGGCGGCGTCCGATCCGGCTGGGGCGAAAGCCGCGGCACTCGCGATGTCCGATGGTGATTTGCGCAACAGCGCGGTGTCGATCGTGATCAGCCAGATTGCCGGGCGCGATCCGGAGGGTGCGAAGGCGCTGATCGAGGAATTGCCCGAGGGCTCCGCGCGGAACAACGGCATGCGGACGCTCGTGGACTCGGTCGCATCCGTCGATCCAAAGGCGGCCGCGGCGCTCGTGGAGGAGCTGCCCGCCGATCGCCAGCGCCACGATACCGTTGGCAACGTCGCGATGAGATACGCACGTTCCGATCTGACCTCCGCGCTGACGTGGGCCGAGGGCCTCACGAACGAGACGAAGACCGACGCCTTTCGCGGCATCGCATACACTTGGAGCCAGCAGGATCCGAAGGCCGCCCTCGATTACTACGCGAAGCACGAACTGATGAGCCCGGACGGATTCCTCGTCAGCCAGGTGCTCCGCAACTGGGCGCAGAGCGACTCGAAGGAGGCTCTCACTTGGGCGAAGGCGCTGCCCGAGGGGAAATTGCAGGATCGCGCCGTGGGCAACGTGATCGCATCCATCGCCGAGAACGATCCCCGCGAGGCCGCGAAGATGATCCCATCGCTCCCGACAGGATCGCAGGATGATGCCACGGGCAATCTCGCCGCACGCTGGGCGAACAACGATCCGGGTGCCGCGGCCCAATGGACGATGACGCTCCCCGAGGGGGACGCGCGCAGCAAGGCCGCCCGCAGCATCGTGGCGACGTGGGCCGACCGCGATGTGACAAAGACCGCGGCGTGGCTGGAGAAACTTCCGTCGGGCCTCTCGCGCGACGCCGCGGTGTATGAGTTCACGCGCCAGGTCGCGGACAAGGATCCCGCGGGCGCCGCGGCATGGGCCTCGACAATCTACGATGCGGGCCAGAGGGACACCGCGATGGCGCGCATCTACAAGTACTGGTCGCGCACCGACAAACAGGGAG
Source organism: Chthoniobacteraceae bacterium (assembly GCA_040081515.1). Taxonomy (GTDB): domain Bacteria; phylum Verrucomicrobiota; class Verrucomicrobiia; order Chthoniobacterales; family Chthoniobacteraceae; genus SXWH01. The sequence goes on along the minus strand of JBEBGK010000231.1, from coordinate 588 downwards.
CCGCAGACTTCATCGCGAATTCCCCCGCCGTTTCACCCGGGCTGAAGAAGGAGATCCTCAATCCGAAACCCCCGCAACAGCAGCAGGGGCAAATCTTGATCCGCTGACCGCCGCGGGCGAACCTCGCGATCGATGGAAAGTTATTCCGATTTCATTGATCGACTCCTGCTGAATCCCGACCTGCTCCGGAAGCTGACGCCGACCGAGCCTGTGAACTGGGAACTGCCGGGGAAGATTCGCGACACGCCGGATGACGTCCTGTCCGGCGGCAAAGCGATCACGGACGCAAAGGCATTCGCGCTGGTGCGTGGCGGGCTTTTCTACGCCGTGGACGATCTCGATGCGGCGCATCGCATTTTCCAGGACGACTCCAGCGACCTCGGGAGCTACTGGCACGGCATGATGCACCGGCGCGAGGGCGACTTCGACAATGCGCGATATTGGTTCCGTCGCGCGGGACGGCTGCCGATCTCGGATCGCATGCACTCCGCCGCGGCGGGCCTGTCATCGAACATGGCGAAGCAATCCTCGTGGGATGCGTATCTGCTCACCGGCATGTGCGAGCAGGCGAAGTTCGGCGACACCGAG
>JBEBGK010000230.1:0-5950 GCA_040081515.1 Chthoniobacteraceae bacterium | reverse complement strand
CGCGGGTCCACGCGCCCGGGCGCGCCTTGTTCAGCCCGGCGGCGGCGATCTGGCGGAGGATGCCGTCGTATTCCGTGGGTGAGACCGAGAGGTAAAAGAGGCGGTTCCCGCGGGTGTCACCGGACGCGTCGAGTTCGTCGAGTTTTCGTCCGAGCGATTCGTAGCCCTCGGGGTTTCCGAATTCGCTGGTGTGGTAGGAGATCCCTTTCGAGAAGCTCGTCCAGACGTCTTCATTGAGCCCGGAGCGCGAGCACTTGGCCGTCGTCTCCTTGAGTTCCTGGCGCCACGACTCGTCGCTCTTCTCGCGTCGCGCAAAACCGACGATCTTCGTCGCGGCGGGGAGATCGCCGTCGGCGGCGAGATTGTAGAGTGCGGGAATCAGCTTGCGGAACGTGAGATCCCCGGAGGCCCCGAAGATGACGACGTTGCACGGCTGCGGCATCGCGCGGTTCGAGAGCCCTTCGCGGAGTGGATTGACAGCCTGGTGCGGCTCGTTGGTGACGGAAGACACTTTGAGGAGGATGCGAGCCGGCCGCCTCCGGTTCAACTCCGAACTGATCCCGCCAGTTGCCGTCGATGCGCCCGCCGGGCAGAATCGCCGTATGTCATCACCACAATCGCCCGATGTCCGCGCCGCTGTCTGAAATCATCCGCTCCGAGATCAGCGCCGGCGGTCCGATGTCGTTCCGCCGTTTCATGGAGCTGGCGTTGTATCATCCCGCGTTCGGGTATTACGCATCGGGCCGGGCGCGGGTCGGCAGGAAAGGGGACTTCTTTACCAACGTCAGCGTCGGTCCGCTCTTCGGGAGGCTGCTCGCGCGGCAGGTGGCGGAAATGTGGGAGCGTCTCGGTTCGCCGGGGGATTTTTCGATCATCGAGCAGGGCGCGCACGAGGGAGAACTGGCGGCGGATGTGTTGGGCGGCCTGCGGGAATTCGCGCCGGGATGCCTCGCCGCGGCGACCTACCGGATCGTCGAGCCGTCGCCGGTGCTCGCGGAGCGGCAGCGAACGCGGCTCGCCGGCGTCGGAGCCGGCGTGCGCTGGGCCCCATCGCTGCGCGAAGCGGGAATCGGGACGGGGGTGCACCTGTCCAATGAACTGCCCGATGCATTCCCGGTGCATCTCGTGGTGAAAACGCGCGACGGCTGGCGTGAGCGGATGGTGACCGATGACGGAGGGAAGTTCCGTTTCGTGGAAGGTCCGCTGGGCAGCGAAGCACTCCGCGAGGCCTGCGCGCAGATTCCCGGTCCGCTCCCGGAGGGCTACGTGACCGAGGTGAACCTCGCGGCACGGGCGTGGATTGGCGATGTCGCGGCGAGCCTCGCCCGCGGCTTCGTGCTCGTGGTGGACTACGGTTTTCCGCGCGAGGAGTATTATTCGCCCGGGAGGAACTCGGGCACGCTCGCGGCATGCGCGAACCACCGGCGGGAGTCCGATCCGCTGGCGCGGCCTGGAGAAATCGATCTCACCGCGCATGTGGAATTCACCAGCCTCATCGAGGCAGGCGAAGCCGCCGGGCTGTGGCTGTCGGGTTTCACCGACCAGCACCATTTCATGGTCGGCCTCGGGCTCCAGCATTTTGCCGATGGCGCGAATGCGGCGGAGCGCCGGGCATTTCAGACTCTCATGCATCCCGAACTGATGGGCACGGCCTTCAAGGTGGTTTGCTTCACGAAGGCCTTGGGAGAGGTCCCTGAGCTGGCGGGATTTCATCTCGCGCGGTAGGTGCCCGTGGGGAGGGATTGGGGGGAGGCCAACGGGTATGATAATTATTTTAGTTATCTTGACTACCCGAGTTTTCGACGATTCCATGCCCGCGTGAAATCGGAGATTTCGGAAATGGACGCTGGCGTCCCGCAGGGCGCGGGAGGAGGGATATGACCGTGGTCCGCTGCTCTGCATGCAAGCGGCTCCACTCGAGCTACGCGGACAATTGCCCCGACTGCGGTCGCCGCAGCCGGAGGGGATGGATCCGGCTGCTCACCGTGGTGGTGTGCATGTCACTGACGGTCGTGGCGCTCGTCCTGACCGTGTGGATGGTGCGGAAGGGGCACTGACCGGGCGCGGTCAGCGTGGCTTTCCGGTGGCGGGATTTTCCTTCGGTGCATCAGGCGATGACGGCCGGAGGCGGCATTCCCTTTTCACCTTCTCGAGCAAGTCCTGCTCTTCACGGAGGAGAGGCACGGATTCGCCAATCTGGAGATACTCCAGCGATTCATTGGTCCTCGCGGCGCGGGCCAGGAGCATCCCGTAGTAAAGGGCGACGCCCGGGTCGCGGAGTTGGTCTGGCTTGAAGGGGCGCATCACGGCGAGGGCATCGAAAATCCTGGCGCGCAGGTAGAGCGACAGGGCGTAGGTCGTGGCGACGGAGATATTCGTGGGATGTGCCTTGTAGAGTTCCTGGGCGCGGACCTCCGGCAGGCCTTCCTCGGAGTGCCGGAGCAGCGAAAGGCGGTTCAGCTTGTCGCGCGCGGAGACGCTTGTCGGGTCGGCTTTGACGAGGAGCTTCGCGAGGCGGTGGAGTTCGGTCGAATCTCCGGCCTTCAGCGAGACATCCCACAGGGAATCGATCACCCAGACCGGCGAGGTCTCGTCCGCGGAAAGCTTTCGCAGCGCCTGGTCCGCGCCTTCCTCCCACCGCCAGCCCTGCACCAGCTTCACGAGCATCTGGAGGCGGTTCGCCTGGTCTTCCGCGGCGGCGAGCGACTTGGTCCATTCGCTGGCGCTGCCCGTTTGATCGCCGAGGCGTTGCAGGGCCCGGGAGACGTAGGCGTGGCGCAGGAAATCCATCACGCCCCACGAGGCGGTTTGCGTGAGGGCCTTCAATTTCTCCCAGTCCGTGCCCTGCACGTAGGCGTCGGCGACCGAAGTGGCGATGGGCGGTTTCGCGAGCAATTCCTTCGGCAGTTCGGCGGCCCATTCCGACACCATCAATGCGAGATTGCTCTGGTTCATCCAGTTCATCAGTTGCGAAAGCTCCTCCGGCTTCGAGAGCGACGCCTCCTTCAATTCGAGCAGGTATTTGCTGGCGCGGGGATCCCGCAGCGCCCGGAGGACGGAGAGGCGCCACACCTTGTCCAGGAATGTCGCCTGGGGACACACGACAAGTGCGTCCACCAGTTCCCGGGCCCGCACCGCGCGCTGCCGGCTCATCGCGTCCTCGATCAACGCGCGGATCGCCTGGATCCGGTTAGTGTCCGTGGTCGCAAGTTCATCGAGCGCCTTTACCGCCTCCGCGCGGACGGCGGGGTCTGCTGATTTGATCTGAAGGATGGACCGCTTGAATTTGAAATCCTCGTTCTTCGGATCGAGACGCGAAGCCGCGGCCCAATGTACCTCGGCCGCCGCCGCGTCCTGCTTCCGCACTGCCAGCCCGGCGGCGATCTCGTGATAGAGCAGGGAGTCCTGATGGGTCGGCTTCAGCTTTAGGATCGCCTCCTGCGCGACGGCGTCGTCCCCGGCGTCGAACGCGCTCTTGGCAAGCGCGAGGTTGTTCTCCGCATCATCCGCCTTCACCGAGACCAGGCGCTTGCGCCAGAGGATCGCATCCGGCGAGCCGAGCGACTCGAGCGACTTCGCGATGATCCGGTTTGCCTCGACGTTGAACGGCTGCAAGTCGAGCGCGCTCCGAGAATCGATGATCGCGTGTTTGTAGTCGCGCTTTTCGAAATAATCCCGCGAGCGCTCGACGAGTTGCCCCGCCTTCCGGCGATCCAGATAGCGTCTGGCTTTCGGCGCCATGATGAAGCCCGCCGACGCCAGCGCGCCCACGAGGCCGAGCACCGTCCAGAGGATCCAGTATCGGAAAGGCTTCGCCACGTCGGCCGTTACCGGCGGCGGGGCGCCGGTGGCGACCGCCCGATCGATGAGGTCGAGCCGCCGGCGCTGGCAGGCGTCGCAGCAACCCACCGTGCTTTCGAACCCCGAGGTGGTCTCAAACTCGTTGCCGCAATCCACGCATTTCTGCAGACGCGCTTTCGGTTTCGGAACTGGAATCTGCGAGGGTTCAGGCATGGAAAAAGTCGGGAGATCCGGAGAGGCCCCATCTTAAGCAACCTTCGGTCCATTTCAACGGGCAGTGCACGCGCCCGCGAGCGCTCACAGGGAACGGAGCGCGGAACACAGCGCGGTGATCTGCTCCGTCGTATGGCGCGCCGACAATGAGACGCGGAGCCGCGCCGCGTCGCGCGGAACCGTGGGATAGCGGATCGCGGGGACGTAGAAGCCGCGTTCCAGCAGGCGATCCGCCGCCTCCAGCGCCCGGCCGGCATCGCCGAGGATCACGGGGACGATCGCGCTCTGGATCTTCCGGCCCTCGGAGAAAAGGTGCGGCATTTCCGCCCCGAACGCCGCCAGATTCCTCCAGAGCTGCTCCCGCCGCTTCTCGCCCTCGTCGCTCATCATGAAATCGATCGCCGCCGTCGCCGCCGCCGCGATCGCAGGAGGCGGCGCCGTGGAGTAGATGAAGCTGCGCGCGCGGTTGATGAGCAGTTCGACGAGGCGGCGCGACCCGGCGACGTAGCCGCCGGCGACGCCGAGCGCCTTGCTCAGCGTGCCCATCTGGATGTCCACCTCGCCCTCGAGCCGGAGCGCGTCGGCGAGGCCCCTCCCATTGCGGCCGAGCACGCCGACCGCGTGCGCCTCGTCCACGAGGAGCATGGCCCCGAAGCGGTTCTTCAGCGCGACGATCTCCGCGAGCGGTGCGCGGTCGCCGTCCATGCTGAAGATGGCCTCCGTCACGATCAGCACCCGGCCTCCCGGGCAGTGGCTGGCGGCCCATTCGAGGTGGCTCTCGATCTTGCCGAGATGGTTGTGCGGGAAAACGCGGATCGTGGCGCGGCTCAGCCGGGCGCCGTCGATGAGCGAAGCGTGGCAGAGCTTGTCGAGCACGATCACGTCGTCTTCGCCGCAGAGCGCGCCGAGCGCGCCGAGCGCCGTCGCGTAGCCGCTGGAGAAGGAAAGCGCCGCCTCGGTCCCCTTGAAACGCGCGATCGATTCCTCCAGCCGGGTGTGCGGCGCGAGCGTGCCGCTGGTGAGCCGGGATGCGCCGCTGCCCACGCCGTAGCGATCGATGGCCGCCTTTGCCGCCTCCCGGAGCAGGGGCTCGTTCGCGAGCCCGAGGTAATCGTTCGAGGCGAAGCTGGCGAGCAGCCGTCCATCCTCCGAAATCTCCGGCTGCTGCGGCGAGTCAAACGTCCGCAACCGTCTGAGCAGCGACCGGGAGCGAAGTTCGGCCAGTTCGTCCTCGATGCTCGTGGCCATGCCCGGTCAGCGCGTCTCGACTGCCGGCTCGTTTTTCAATTGATGCAGGCCCCAGGCGATCAGCCGGTAGCTGTCGGTCCAGATCGCGTCGCGCCTGCGATCGCCGAGCACCACCGCCACGACATGCCTGCCATTTTCCGTGGCGCTGGAGATGAGGCAGTGGCCGGACGCCTCGGTGTAGCCGGTCTTCATTCCGTTGCAGAGGCCGAGATACTTCAGGAGTTTGTTCGTGTTCTCGAAGGTGGTCACTTTCCCGTTCGATGAGACCCAGCGGAGGGTCTGCTGGTTCATGATTCCGCGGAGCACCCGGTTGCGATACGCGAAGAGCGCCAGCCGGGCCATGTCGCGGGCGGTGGAGTATTGGTTCGGCTCGGTGAGTCCGTTGGGATTCACGAAGCGCGAGTGGCGCATGCCGATCTCGCGGGCCTTCGCGTTCATCTTTGCCGCGAATCCCTCGATGCTCCCCGCATTGTCGCGCGCGAGGCAGCGGGCCACGTCGTTCATGCTTTTGATGAGCAGGATTCGCAGCAGGTCGTAACGCCGGTAAACTTCGCCGGCCTTGAGTCCCAGCTTCGTCGGTTCGCAGAGGGCATCCTCGCTCGCGCAGAGGACCCTCGAGCTGAGATCGCCCGCCTCGGCGACGATGAGCGCGGTCAGCAGTTTCTGCGTGCTGGCCACGGCGCGGATC
>JBEBGK010000229.1:0-5961 GCA_040081515.1 Chthoniobacteraceae bacterium | reverse complement strand
TCCGTAGCCGACGAGGTCACGAGGCGGGCTGGATTTTCCGCATCGGAGTCAGCCCGCCTCCTTACGTCGGCGGCTACGAGGGATTTCATCGCCTCGTCGTGATTCCAGTCGGCCATGAAAAGCTGCGATTTGCCATCGCCCGTGCGTCCACTGGCCCAGCAGAGTTTCTTTCCGTCCGGCGAAAAGACGGGGAGTCCATCGAAACCTGGCGTGAAAGTGACACGCACCGGCTCGTGCGCGCCTTCCACATCGACGAGGAACAGCTCAAAATTTTCAAAGCCCAGCTTGTTCGAAGTGAAGATGAGATACTTCCCGCCCGGGTGGTAATACGGCGCCCACGACATGCTCTTGAAGTCCGTGATACGCCGCTTGTCGCTGCCGTCCGTGGCCATCGTCCACACATCCGCGACCATCCCGCTCTCGTCGAAATGCCGCCACACGATCCGCTTCCCGTCCGGCGAAAAGAACGGCCCGCCATCGTAGCCCGGCGCCTCGGTGAGCCGGCGAACGTCCGAGCCATCGGCGTTCATGAGGTAGATGTCGCCCCAGTAGGCGGGATCTTTCTCATAGCGCGCCTTCTGCTCAGGCGTGAGCTTCTCGATGGGAAAGGCGGAGCGCAGCGAGCAGAAGACGATCTGTTTTCCGTCCGGCGAAAACGCGCCTTCCGCGTCATAGCCCGGCGACTTCGTGAGGTTCACCAAGTCGGCGCCGTCCTGCTTGCACGAGAAAATCTCCATCGTCGGATCGTAGTCCCACGAATAGCGCCGCTGCTTCCCGCTCGCGCGAAACTCCAGCTCCGCTTTCTGCCTCGCCTCCGCCTCCGGGTCTTCATGGGTGCTCGCGAAGATGACACGATTCGTCCCCGGCTGGAAAAATGCGCACGTCGTCTTCCCCTTCCCCGGCGACACCCTCGACGAATCCCCGGTCAGCAGGTCGAGCACGTAGATCTGATAGAACGGATTGCCGCCATCGTCATCGGAAGAAGTGGGCGGCTTACTTCGTTTCTCCGCGTCCCGCTCGCTCTGGAAAATGATGCGGTTCCCATCGGGATGAAAGTAGGCCTCACCGCTCCGCTTCCCCTCGTAGATGAGCTGGCGCGAATTCTTCAGCAACCGCGCTTCCTGAGCAGCGTCGTCAGCGGCGGAGACCAGGGCGGCGAAAAGGACGAAGGCGAGCAGTCGGACAATCATGCAGCCACGATGTTCACGCACCTCCACCCGCGCAAGTCCGGTTCGCCGTTCGATGTCGCGGGACTGCGTTTGCAAAATGGAGCCCGAAACCAGATGATCGCCCCGTGACGCCTGCCAAAACCGATCGACCCGGACGCGGGGAGGACTGCACGCCATGAGTGCCAATGTGTCCGAGGAGACGCTTCGCAGGCATCTGCGTTCGCACAACACGAGTGTCCTCGCCGCGTCGGGAATCTCCCTCGGCATCGCCGTCGTCGGATGGGCTGTGCTTTATGGCCTCGCCTATTGGACCACGATGTTTGTCGCCGTGATCACGCAAGGCGCGGACGCGGAACCGCCCACATCGTTCCACTGGGTCTTCCTCTCCTGCGCGGGGATACTCCTGGTCGCGGCGCTTCTGGACGGCTGGCTTTTTCCCGACGAGCGCGCGGTGGATGCACGGCCCCCCGTGGAGCATCTCACGGATGTCCTCCTCTTCATTCCGAGGCTTTCGATTGCGTTTTGGGGAAATCTCACGGCGCTCGTCTCGCTGTCGGATTCCTGCCGGCAGCAGGCCGCGGCGCTTCTCGATCGGCTGAAGACCGAGGGAAAATTCCCGCTCCAGGAACTCCCCTTTCAGATTCCCGATGACAAGGCCCGGGCGCGCATCATCACCGCCCTGTCGGTGGCGCAGTTGATCGACACCAGGAAATCCGACGGCCTCACCTGGCTGTCGCTGAGTTCGAATGCGCCGGATGAATTCCGCGGCCACGCCCTCGGGTTTGAGTCGGGACCGGACCCGATGAATGACATGCCGAGCGCAAACCCGCGGCAACCGCGCAACCTGCTCCCGGGACCGCGAACCGGGTCGGATGAAATGGATGCGAACGAAGACTGGCCCAATCGGAATCCGTAAGCCGGACGCCGCCGGCTATTCACCCACGATCGAAACCACGATCGTGCGCTGATGCGGAGCGCGCCGATGCTCGAAGACAAAGATGCCCTGCCAGGTCCCGAGCGCGAGGCGGCCGCCATCGATGGGGATGACCTCGCTCGTGCGGGTGAGAACCATGCGGATGTGGGACGGCATGTCGTCCGGACCCTCCACGGTGTGCACGAAGTAGTCGCTGTCCTCGGGCACGAGTCGCTCGAAGAATTCGTGGAGATCCGTCCGTGCGGATGGATCGGCATTTTCGTAGATGATGAGCGACGCGCTCGTGTGCTGGATGAAAACGGTCGCCACTCCGGTGCGCACGCCACTTGACCGGACGACACGCGCGACCTCGTCCGTGATCTCATGGGTTCCCTTTCCCCGGGTGCGGATGCTGAACGATGCGGTATGGGCCTTCATGCGGGAGGCGAGCAGACCCGACCGGCTACCCCGGCGTCAAACCTGCGGGAGCAAAATGACGGTCCGTTCACGCGTAGATGCCTTCCACGAGCCGGAGTGCTTTCGCCCCAGGCAGGACGCCGGGTTCCATCTGGTTCATCACGTAGGCGAATGCGATGCGATTCTCCGGATCGGCAAAAGCGTGGCTTCCTCCGGCCCCGGGATGGCCGAACGCGGCCAACGAGGGGCCGAAAATCGAACGCGTCTTCACTCCACTGCTGGATACCGGATCGCGCATGAAGCCAGCGGAAAATGCGGTGTCCATCAGGAGCACGCGGTCATCGCCCTGCGAGAGTGTTGTCGTCATCCAGCCGAGGGTCTGCGGCTGGAAAAAGCCGGCTCCGTCGAGCGTCCCGCCGCAGGCAAGCATCGCGTAGAATTTCGCCAGCGCACGCGCGGTGCCGATCCCGCCGAAGCCGGGCAGCGACGCGGTCCGGCCCTCGGGCGTGTTGAGCGATGCGACGCTGTGCAGTCCCTCCGGCGACGCGAACGCCCGGAGCGTGAAGGAACCGGGTGTGACGAACGCAGTGTAGAAGCGATCCTTCGGCGGTGCCGCTTTCGCGGGATAAACCGACGCAACTTCGTTCACCATCCCGGGCGGCACACCGATCCAGAAGTCGAGCCCCAGCGGCACCGCGAATGTTTCGCGCCAGTATGCACCCAGCGGTCGCCCGATGATCCGGCGGACCAGTTCGTCGAGGAGGAATCCGTGAAGACGCGGTCCGTATCCATGCGCAGCGCCGGGTTTCCAGTGCGGCTCCTGCGCCGCGATTGCCGACGCGACCGCGTCGTGATCGAGCACGGAGACCGCGCGATCCAGCACAGGCAGACCTGCCCGGTGCGAGAGGACTTCGGCGAAAGTGATCCGGTCCTTTCCCCGCTGCGCGAACTCCGACCACACCTCGGCCACGCGCATGGCCGGCGTGATTCCCGATTCCTGCATCGCATGGAGCACACATGCGGCGGCAGGCCCCTTGGTCGCGCTCCAGACGAGCACCGGCGTCACCGCGGTCCACGGCACGGTTTGATTCCGGTCCCGCCATCCGTCGGCGAGCGAAAGCACCTCGCGTCCGTCCTGCCAGACGCTGACCGACGCACCCAATTCACCGAAGCTCGTGAAGCTCTCCCGGAACAGGGACTCGATGCGTCCTACATCCATCGCAGGCGAACTGACCCGGCCTTACTGGTTCCCCATCGCACCCATGGCGCGCAGGGGTTCGAGATCGGGATCGGTCCGCGCGTAGTCCTTGAGCTTCCTGTCCATCGCGAAGCTGACCTTCAAGTGCGCGCGGGCTTGATCGAGGTTTCCGAGGGCGGTTTCGTAGCAGGCGAGATTGTAGTGGTAGGTCGGCTCCGCTTTCAGCGCAGGCGGCCCGCTCACCAGGAGTTCGCGGGCCTCGCGGCTGTGGCCGAGTTCATGAAGGCAGAACGCCGCGTGGATGAAACCCGCGGTCTTGTCCGGCGCGATCCGGCACAGCGTGCGACCCAGGCCGAGGGCAGGTTCCCATTGCTTGGATTGCATGAGCACCGAGAGACGGGCCTCCAAGCCCATGGGCCCCTCCTGGATCTCCTGCGGAAGGAGGTCGAGTTCGGCGATAGCGAGGTCAGGGAGACCCAGTTCGCTGTAACCTTGGGCTGCTACAAGGAGCCGCTGATGAACAATATCCATCTGGTTATGAGCAGTAATTATAAAAAATAGAACAAGATTTACCGCGCTTTTGCAAGATCTAGTTTTGAAAACAGCCCGTCTAACGGACCCGGCTAAGCGCTGCCGAGCAGGCCTTCGAGTTCCTCAACGCGCTGGGCAAAGAGTTGCAAAGTCGCCTCGATCGGCGCGGCCGACGACATGTCCACGCCGGCTTCGCGCAGCGTCGGAATGGGAAACCGCGAGCCCCCGCTGCGCAGGAATCCGAGGTAACGCGAGGCGTCCCCCGTCTCGATCACCTGCCGCGTGAGCGCGACCGCGGCACTCAGCCCGGTCGCGTATTTGTAAACGTAGAATGCGGAATAGAAATGCGGGATGCGCAGGCACTCGAGGTCGAGTTCCGCATCGATGACAAAGTCGGGACCGAAGTAAACCTCGAGCAATCCGCGATAAGCGCGCCGGAGCGTCTCGAGCGTGACCGGTTCGCCGCTCTCCTCCATCGCATGGGCGATCTTTTCAAACTCCGCAAACATCGTCTGCCGATACACCGTGCCGCGGATTTCATCGAGCTGGCGGCTGATCAAATACGCGCGCATCGCCCGGTCATCGGTCTGCCCGAGGAGGTGGTGCGTGAGCAACTGCTCGTTCAGCGTGCTCGCGACCTCCGCGAGGAAGATCGGGTAGTCGGCGTCCTGCCAGCGCTGCGCGCCGTTCGAGTGCCACGTGTGCATCGAGTGCCCGGCCTCGTGCGCGAGCGTGAAGACATCGGAGAACACGTCCTCCTTGAAATTCATCAGGATGTACGGCGGCGAGCCGTAGCTTCCGCTGCTGAAGGCACCGCTGCGCTTGCCCTTGTTCTCATACCGGTCGCACCAGCGGCGCCGGGTCAATCCCTCGGCGAGGACGCGGCTGTATTCCTCCCCGAGCGGCGCGACGGACCGCAGGCAGAGATCGATTGCCTCGTCGAAAGTCGTGCGCCGCTCCACGCTCGCCACGATGGGAACGTAGGTGTCGTACTGGTGAATCTCCCGCAGCCCGAGCACCCGCTTGCGCAGCGCGTAGTAGCGGAAGAGCGGCTTCAGGTTCGCGCGGACCGTAGCGATGAGATTGTCGTACACGGAGACGGGCACATCGTCCTGGAAAAGTGCCGCCTCGAGCGCGCCGGGATAGTTCCGCGCGCGCGCCCGGAAGACGTCCGCCTTGATCGAGTTCGCAAGCGTCGAGGCGACGGTGAACTTGTGATCCCCGAACTCCGCATAGAATTGGTGGAAGGCGCGCCTGCGGACATCCGGGTCGCGGTTTTGCAGGAAAGACGAATAGCTGCTCTGGGTCAGTTCGCGCTCCACGCCCTTGTCGTCCTTCACGGAGCCGAACTTCATGTCCACATTCGTGAGCTGGGAAAAAGTCTCACCGTGCCCGGTGACCGCACTGTGACCGAGCGCGAGCAGCCGCTCCTCCGCGATGCTCAGCGTGTGGGGCTTGAGCCGGCGGAGTTTCTCCAGCCGGATGCGCCATTCCGCGAGCGACGGATCCGCGAGGAACCGCGCAAATGCCGCGTCATCGATCGCCTGGATCTCGGGCGCCACGAAGGAAGCCGCCTCGCCGATCTTCGTGAGCAGGTTCTGGAGCTGCGACTCGCGGGAGAGATTGCCGGCGTCCGACGAATCCTCGGCGGCGCGGGTGTTCAGGTGCTGAAGTCGCAACTCGCCAGCGTCGGCGTGAGTCAACCCGTGCTCTCCGCGTTCGAGAAGGAACTG
>JBEBGK010000228.1:0-5981 GCA_040081515.1 Chthoniobacteraceae bacterium | reverse complement strand
CGGCCGCCGCCCGCTCGCCGCGCCCTTCGTGCTTGCGGGAATTTTTCCAAGGGGCGAGCAGCTCGTCGCGCACTTCGACTATTCGCCGCATCGCGTGACTGCATGCCGCGATGCCCACGGGCGGGCGCTGATTTCACCACCCACGCGCGAGATCCCGCCGGGCTGCTGCGACGGATGCGCCGGGGCCGGCTGGTGCCGCTCGGTGGAAATCACCGCCCAGCCCGCGTGGTTCTGGCGGCGGCTCGGTCTCATCGAGCCCGATGGCCGGCCGACGCGGCGCGGAATCATCTTCAGCTTCTTTCATCATGGCGAAGGCCTCGCGATCGCCGCGGCGCTCGAAGAACCCGGCTATGCCATCGCGGATCTGTTTTTCGATCTGGCCAATCTCCGCGCGGGACCGCGGTTCGCAGGAGACGATTCCCCGTGGGGCGGCCGCCTCGGGACTCTCTGCCAGAAGGTCTCCGGACGCGCCGACCTTCCGGGCTACCTCGCGATGGGCGTCCCTGTCGAATACGGCGCCGGCGCCGCTGAAGTCGTGCGTGAGATCCTGGAGCACCACTCACCCGTGCAGAAACTCCTCACCGAGACGCTCCGCGCCGGCGATATCGAGCGCGCATTGATCGAGTGGCGCAGCGTTCTCCGGCACATCGCGCTTGCGCCCGATTACGACTGGGATCGCTGGCGCGAACTCAAGAGCGTCGTCGCGGCATCGAGCGAACTGCACGCGGCGCCAGCGTTGCCCGATCTGCCGGCGTTGACCGCTGCCCAGCGGAAACGCATGTAGCTGGAATCCGCCGAAGAAGGCGGGGATGGCGCTCCGCGGACGCAGTGGCTACACGTGCCGGGATGAAAGAGCGGCCGCTCACCCACTACGCAAAGCTTTCGGTCATTGCGGCGGTGATCACTTTTGTCCTGAAACTGGCCGCGTGGAGACTCACGGGGTCCGTCGGTCTGCTCTCGGATGCCCTGGAGTCACTGGTGAACCTCGCCGCAGCATTCGTCGCGCTCGGTTCGCTCGCGGTCGCGGCGCGGCCGGAGGATGAGGATCATGCGTTCGGGCACTCGAAGGCGGAATACTTCGCAGCCGGGATCGAGGGCGCGCTGATTCTCGTCGCCGCCGCCGCGATCGGCTGGAGCGCCGTGGAGCGTTTCTTTTCGCCGCAATCGCTGCATGCGCCATTCACCGGCGTGGCGATCTCGATCGTGGCGTCGCTGGTGAATCTCAGTGTCGCGCGCGTGCTGCTCGTGGTGGGTCGCCGCCGGAATTCGATCGCCCTCGCGGCGGACGCAAAACACCTCATGACCGACGTGTGGACCTCGGTGGCCGTCGTCGTGGCCGTGATGCTGGTGGCGCTGACCGGCTGGTGGTGGCTCGATCCGCTGATCGGGCTCCTCCTCGCGCTGCACATCGTCACCACCGGCGTCACGCTCGTGCGGGAATCCATGCTCGGCCTCATGGACACCGGGCTTCCCACGGCGCAACTGGAAGCCATCCGCACCACGCTCGCGAAATACGCGTCGGAAGGCGTGCAATATCATGCCCTGCGAACCCGACGCGCGGCGGCCAGGCAGTTCATGAGCGTCCATCTGCTCATGCCGGGCGACTGGACGATCGCGCGCGGTCACGACATGGCGGAACGGCTCGAAAGCGATCTCCGGAAATCGGTGCCCGGATTGAATGTGCTCACCCACCTCGAACCGGACGACGATCCTTCCTCGTGGAAGGATGTCGCCCTTGAGCGCGACGACTCCCAGGCCTGATGCGCCCCGGCGCAGGTCGCACGGCCCGGTTCACAGGTGCTCGCCGGCCATCACGTCGGTTTCCTTGAAGGGAATCGCAAACGGTTCGAGGGGCATCGCCTCGTCGTGCGCGAGGAATTCTTCGCACACCCGGAAAAAGCCCGCGCGATCCTTTGCGCGCCGGATGTCGTGCAGGAATCGCCCGCTGGGCTCGACCCCGAGTCCGATGAAATTCAGATACTTCTTCATCTTCTGCACCTGCGAGATCTCGCGGACGTCCGGGGTGCACACGGCTTCATAGAGGGCACGGATGTAGTCCAGCACATCGCGTCCACGCGGCACCATCGGCTCGACGCCGCGCCTCCGCTGGCGGAATTGCTCGAATATCCACGGGTTCCGGATGGCTCCGCGACCGATCATCAGTCCATGGGCTCCCGTGGACGCGAGCACTTCCTCCGCCTTCGCGGCGGAATGCACATTTCCATTCGCGAGCACCGGACACGGCATCGCCGCGACGGCACGCGCGATGTATTCATAGCGGACCTCGCTCCGGTACATTTCCGAGACGGTCCTTCCGTGGACCGTCAGCAGGTCCAGCGAGTGCCGCGAGAAAATCGGCAGCAATTCATCGAAGACCCCCGGGTCATCGAATCCGATCCGCGTCTTCACCGTGAACTTCACCCGCACCGCGTCACGCAACGCGCCGAGGATGGAATCGATGCGCTGTGGCTCGCGGAGCAGTCCGCCCCCGGCGCATTTGCGGTACACAATGGGCGCCGGGCAGCCGAGATTGAGATCGATGGCCGCGACGGGAAATTCCTGAAGCGCGCGCGCCGTGCGGACCAGCGAGGGGATGTCATTCCCGATCATCTGCGCGACGACGGGCCGTCCCGTGGGATTGTGACGGATCGAATCCAGAATCCATTTCTCCGGATGCGAATCAGAATGCACGCGGAAGTACTCGGTAAAATACACGTCCGCGCCGCCGTATCGCTTCATCAGTCCCCAGAACGGCAGGTCCGTCACATCCTGCATCGGCGCGAGGGCGAGGACGGGTTCATCGCCGCGGAGCAGGGATTCGAGTGAGGAGGGATGGTCCAAGTTGATGCGGGACTTAACGAAGCGGAGGCGCTTGCGCAAGGTGGCGGCTGCGATCCGGCATCCGTCGCCACCCGCCGTTGCAATGCGTCGCCTGCTGACGCACCATGCGCGCCGTGACGCAGACTTCCACCGAGATCATTCCCGCCGCCCAGGAGAGCCGTTCGGTGTACGATCTGACATTCGGTGAACTCGAACGGTTGATGACGGGCGACGGCTTGAGCGCCGTGCACACGCGCACGCTGTGGAAGGCGCTTCACCGCGAACCATCGGCCCCACTGGAGCAGCGGCGCGATTTTCCGCCGCCTCTGCTGCGATGGATTGCGGGCAATTTCGGGGCCGCCGGGCGCCTTTTCACGGACCCGCCGCGCGAGGTCGATGACGTCGCGAGCACGGACGGGCTCACGCGGAAATTCCTGCTGAAACTGGCGGACGGGCAGACGATCGAGACCGTGCTGATGGGTTACACCGGGCGCTTCACGGCATGCCTGAGCACGCAGGCCGGCTGCGCGATGGGCTGCGTTTTCTGCGCGACGGGCCAGATGGGATTCTCCCGCCACCTGAGTCCGGCGGAGATCGTCGCGCAGGTGCTCCACGCGCGGACGGCGCTGAGCGCGGAAGGCAAAGGCGCATTGCGAAACCTCGTGCTCATGGGCATGGGCGAACCGCTGCACAATTACGACGCGGTGATGCAGGCGCTCGAAATCATCACCGACACGCGCGGGATCAACATCGGACCGGCGAGGATCACCATCAGCACCGTCGGCGTCGTGCCTGGCATCCTGCGCATGGCGGCCGAGCAGCGCCCGTACGGGCTGGCAGTGAGCCTCCACGGCACGAGCGACAGCGAGCGCAACGCACTCGTGCCGGCAGGACGCCGGTGGCCGATCGCGGAACTGATGGACGCGTGCAGGATGTACTGCGAACGCACGCAGCGCCGCATCTTCTTTGAATGGACGCTGATCGCCGGCACCAACGACTCGCCGGATCACGCGCGCCGGCTCTCCGCCCTCCTCGCCGGACTGGATGCGCATGTGAACCTGATACCGCTCAACCCGACCAACGGTTACGACGGCACCGCATCGCCGGCCGAAGCCGCGGATGAGTTTCAGCGAATCCTCAAGGCCGCGGGAATCCCCAGCACGGTGCGGCAGCGCAGGGGAATCGACGTCGCCGCGGGTTGCGGCCAGCTCAAAGCCGCGAAGGCCCGCCCCTCGCGCTGACGCGGCCCCCGCGCGATCCAGCCAATCCGCTTCCAAAGATCGGCGCTTGCCGTTTAGTCTCCCGCACCGCCATGCCACGCCTCAGCTTTGAAGTCTCCATCCCGCCCGATCCCGCTCGCCAGCGCGTCGTGATCGTCGGCACGGACTCGGCCATGGGCAACTGGCAGGCGGAGCGCGGGCTCGTGCTGGAGCGGTCGGCGGATGGGAAATTCCGTGGCGCGGTCGATTTGCCGAACGGGATCGTGGAGTTCAAGATCACGCGCGGCTCGTGGGATACCGAGGAGACATTCCTCGATGGCACCGTCGCCTTTAACTACCAGTATCTTGTCCTGCACGACATCGATGTCGCGATCGAGGTGGACACATGGAAGGACTGCCCGCCGATCGAGCATGAGTGGATCTTCGGGAAGACGATCGACTGCGAACTGGACGCGACCGAGTTCGGTCACCACCGCCGGGCGACGGTCTGGCTGCCGCCGGGATTCATGCGCAGCCACGACTCGCGGCATCCGGTGCTGTATCTGCTCGACGGGCAGGACACGCTCGCCGCCCTGCCGCACAACGAATCGCTCGCGGCCGACGACTGGGTGCGCCGGCTCGCGCGGCGCGGTCTCATCCCGGAGATCATTCTCGTCGCCGTGTTCCACAGCGAGGAGTTCGGCCAGCGCGACGAGGAGCTTTCACCGCAATGGGACGGCCCGAAGATGGCGGAGTTTCTCGTGAACGACCTGAAGCCTTTCATCGACTGGACGTTTTGCCGCGATCGCACGCTGCCCGATCCCGCGCACACCGGCCTGCTCGGATTCGGCCTCGGCGCCTCGCTCGCGCTGTGGATGGCGACGCGATACCCGGGGACTTTCGGCCGCTTCGCCTGCCTCTCGACGTACTTCGAGGATCTCAGCGCCGACCCGCCCGACGAATGCGAACTGTTGCGTCAACTGGAGACGGCGCGCATCGCCCCCGGCAGCACGCGGATCTACATGGATCACGGCACCGTCCTCGGAGACGCCGGAGTCGGCGTGTATCAGCAAAGGGCGACCACGACGCTCCTGAAGAAAGGCCTGCGCGAGGGGCACGATTTCCTCGTCACTGTCGCGTCCGGCGCGGAGCACTCGATCACCGCATGGCGCGCGCGCCTCGGGGCGCCGCTGACTTTTCTTTTCGGACCAAGCAAATAACCACCGCCTCCACCCGCTCATGTCGCTGCCGCCCATCACCGTCTATCGCACCGCCGCCGGAATCATCGCGCAACGCGGGGAAGACTGCTTTCTGCTCGCCGATGTCTCGATCGACGACGTCTTCACACAAGCCGACCCGCATTCGTGGCTGGAGACAAAGCTCAGCTATGGCCGTCCGATCGAGCGTCCGTCCTCGTTACTCGCTCCCATTCAGAATCAGGAAGTGTGGGCCGCCGGCGTGACCTACCTGCGGTCCCGCGATGCCCGCAAGGAGGAGAGCAAGGATGGCGGCAACGTTTACGACCGCGTCTATGCGGCGGAACGGCCGGAGATCTTTTTCAAGGCCACGCCGAACCGCGTCGTCGCCCCCGGCGCGGCGGTCCGCATCCGCGCGGATTCAACGTGGAACGTCCCCGAGCCGGAGGTCGCGCTCGCGATCAACAGCGGCGGACGCATCTTCGGCTACACGGTCGGCAACGACATGAGTTCGCGCGACATCGAGGGGGAAAACCCGCTCTATCTTCCGCAGGCGAAGGTCTATCTCGGCTGCTGCGCGCTCGGGCCCGGAATCGTCATCCGCGATCCTCTCCCGCGCGAAACCGCCATCGAGCTGCGGATCCGCCGCGGCGGGAACGAAGTGTTCTCCGGCGGCACATCGCTCGCCCAGATGAAGCGCGGCTTCGAGGACCTCGCCTCGTGGCTGCTGCGGGAGAACGCATTTCCCGCGGGCTGCTTCCTGCTC
>JBEBGK010000227.1:0-5993 GCA_040081515.1 Chthoniobacteraceae bacterium | reverse complement strand
TCCTCGATCTGGCTGAGGGAGGCGGCTCCGACGATCAAAGTGGTGCGACTGCACACGCCCGACGACGTGATGGAGCAGGTGCCCATGTTGCAGCACGAGTTTGAGCACCTAGTCATTGATGGGCCGGCGGGCTTGTCGTTCTCGGGCCAGGGGAGCCCCATCTTCACCCACTCGGCGAGCGCGGCGATCTTGGCGTCGGAAAGTTTCGGCGCCTTGTCGGGCATCTTGCTGTCGATCTCGTGCCGCACGCTCGTGATGAGGGAGCTTTTCGCGGGGTCGGAGCCGACGACGACGGGCCCCGTGTCCGCGCCCTTCAGGATGGCCGTGCGCGAATCCAGGCGCAGTTCGCCCTTCTGTTTCTCCGGGCCGTGGCACTTGTAGCAATGATCCGCGAGCACCGGGCGGACGCTCCTTTCAAAAAACTCGAGCTGCTCCGGAGTCGGCGCGGCGCACGCTGCGGATGCGACGAGCAGGCTGGCGAAAAGTGGGCGCATGGCTGGACAACGGTAAACGAAGCACGCGCCGCATGCTTAGTCCAAAACTCCGGGGCCCGCGGGCGTCCGCCGCCGGCCCGGGGATTGTGCTCAGGCCATTTCCGGAACGGGCCGGGCCTGGTGATGTTGCTCCAGGGCGTTGCGGATGATGGAAGTGAGTTTCCCGGAGAGGTACGGCTTCGGCAGGTAATTGACGCCGTCCTCGAGCCGCACGTCGCTGTCGAAGAGTTCGCTGCTGTAGCCGCTGGTGTAGATGACGCGGAGGTTCGGCTTCGTGGCGAGGCAGTGGCGCGCGACGTCGAGGCCGTTGGCCTCACCCGGCATCACCATGTCCGTCAGCAGCAGATCGACCTCGTTCTTCCACTGCGGCCAGCCGGCGATCGCCGCGTCGCCGGTCTCCGCCTGGATCACGCGGTAGTTGAAGCTCTCGAGGATCTCCACGACGAGCGAGCGGACCGCCTCGTCGTCCTCGACCACAAAAATCGTGTGAGCGCCCGAGCCGTGCGACGGCTCAAAGCTGGGCTCCTCGCCCCGCTCCGGGAGCCGATCGGTCACCGGGAGATACACGTGGAAAGTGCTCCCTTTCCCGACGGTCGAGTCCACCTCGATCCAGCCCTCGTGTTGCTTCACGATCCCGTAAACCGTGGCGAGGCCCATGCCCGTGCCATTGGTCGGCCCCTTGGTCGTGAAGAACGGCTCGAAGATCCTCCGGCGGACGACCTCATCCATGCCGCATCCGGTGTCGCTCACGCTCATGCAGGCGAAATCGCCGGGACGCGCCTCCGGGTGCCTGCCCGCGGCCGCGCTGTCGAGGGTGGCCGTGGAACTACGGATCGTGATGGTGCCGCCCTCGGGCATGGCGTCGCGGCCGTTGAGCGCGAGATTCATGAGCACCTGTTCGACACCGGTGGCGTCCGCGAACACGTGCGGCTGTTTTTCGGCAAGCTCGGTCTTCAGCACGATCTTCTCGCCGAGCACGCGCTGGAGCATTTTCCCGACGCCCTGGATCGACTCGTTCACGTCCAGCACCTCCGGGCGGATCATGCCGCGGCGGCTGAAGGTGAGGAGCTTCCTGGTGAGGTCGGCCGCGCGTTCCGAGGCGCTGTTGATCTGCCGGAGCGAGGTGGAGAGTTCGCGGGGATGGTCGGCGGAATTCAGGTGAAGGCTCGCATGGCCCTGGATGATGGTGAGCAGGTTGTTGAAATCGTGCGCGATCCCGGCGGCGAGCTGCCCGATGGCCTCCATCTTCTGCGCCTGGCGGAGCTGGTTCTCGAGCTGGAGCCGGTCGGTGATGTCCTGCGCCATCAGGAGAAAATGCGGCTCGTCCGCAAGCGAGAGCGGCTCCAGCGAGAAGAGCGCGGTGCGCAATTCGCCGTCGCGGGTGCTGAACTGCGCCTCCGTGTTCTGCACGCTGCTGCCGTCGCGCACCGCCTGCAGCAGATGGCTCTCGTAATCGAGGCAGAGGCGGAGTTCCAGCGGCGTGCGCCCCACCATTTCCTCACGCGTGTAGCCGGTCATCCGGAGGAACGCGCTGTTCACATCGACGAACCGCTGCGCGCGCAGCGTCTGGATCGCCTGCGGGATGGGGCTGTTGCGGAAGGCCTGCGAGAAGCGCTCCTCGGAGAGCGAGATCTCCGAGCTCGCCGACTCGAGATCCTTCGTCCGTTCGCGGACCATCGACTCGAGTTCATCGAGGCGCAATTCCGCCTGCCGGGTCACCAGCCATTTCTTCGTGAGCGCGTGGCTGATCTGGAGGACCTCGACGTTGTCGAAGGGCTTCTTCAGCAGCACCAGGTTGTCGCTCACGCCGAGTCGCTCGGTCATGTGCTCCCAAGTGTAATCGGAGTACGCCGTGCAGACGACGATCTGGATGGCGGGATCCTCCTTCCAAAGTTGCTCGATGGTCTCCACGCCGTCCCAGCCGGGCGGCATCCGCACGTCCACAAACGCGAGCGCGTACGGCTGGCCCTCGGCGATCGCGGTGCGCACTTTCTCCAGCGCCTCGCGGCCCTGGAAGGCGGAGTCGATGTTGAACGGCAGCGCGCGGACCTTCCGCTTCGGCTGGTCGTCGAAAAGGACGGCCTCCGCAGCGTCGAGCTCCTTGTTCTGGCCCTGCGCACCCATGAGGACCTTCCGGAAATCCTGATGGATCGCGGGATTGTCGTCCACGAGCAGGATGCGGTGATTTGCTGCGATGATCATGCTGCCACCTCCATTTGTCCGAGCGGGAGCTCGAGCGAGAAGCTGGCCCCGCAACCGGGCCCGTCGCTGTGCGCCACGATGCACCCGCCCATCTGCTGTGCCGCGAGCGCCGCGCTGTGCAGGCCGAAGCCGTGCCCGTCCTTCCGCGTTGTGAATCCGTGGGAGAAGATGCGCGTGAGATTTTCCGGCGGGATGCCGATGCCGTTGTCGGACACGGTGATGGCGAGCGTGCGCGGCCCTGCGTGGTGGATGCGGACGGTGAGCTGCTTCTTCTCCGGGCGCGCCTCGGTGATCGCGTGCTGCGCGTTGCGGATCAGGTTCACGAGGATCTGGAGCACCTTGTGCCGCTCGGCCACGATGGAGTCCTTGGAATCGTATTTCCGGATCACTTCGATCCCGTTGCGCTGGAGGTTGGCCGTGGTCATCCGCAGCGCGTCCTCGACGAGGGTTTCCGGCGGCATGGGCTCGGTGTGGCCGGTGACCCTGGCGTAGTTCTGCTGCATGGAGACGATTTCCTTGATGTGCTCGATGTTCTTCATCAGCAGATCGAGTTCCCCGATGGCGTCGCCGCGCTGGCGGACGAGGTGCTGCGCGAGCTCGGCGAGGTAGGCGGGAACCATCCGGCCCTTGGAATCCGACGTCAGGAATTCGCCCAGCGCCCCGCCTTTTTCCTGAAGCAGTTGCGTGGTGCGGACGAGGTTGTTGAGGCGCGTCGGGTTCAGCTTTTCGCTGATGATCGTGGCGGAGACGTTCACGCTGTTGAGGACGTTGCCCACGTTGTGGAGCACCCCGGTGGCGACCTCCGCCATGCCGGCCTGCCGCGATGTGTCGAGGAACTGCGTGTGGATCACCTGCAATTCGCGTTCCGCGCGCTCGCGCTCCGCGATCTCGTGCCGGAGGGTCGCTTCGCGGGACTGGATCTGCTCAAGCATCTGGTTGAACGAGTCGATGAACGCGCCAACCTCGTCGTCGGTGAATTTTTCCGCCCGGACCGAGTAGTCGGCGCTCGTGGCGATCCGGCGGACGGTGTTGGCGAGCTGCTTGAGAGGATCGGCGATGAGGTGCTCGAAGCGGTTCGAGATCAGCAGCCCGACCATCACGGTGATGGCGACGAGCCCGCAGAAGATGCCGACGTAAAGGGCGATGAAGCTGCGCGCATGCGCGCCGTAATCCGCCACCACGAAAAGGGTGCCGATTTGCTCCTGATTGTGGAGGATGGGATGGCTCTGGATGAGGTCGCTCCCCTTCCACGCGGATCCGGCGCTGTCACTCCTCGGGAACTGCCGGAAGTCGTGCGCGGTTTCGTGGTATTTGGCAAACTCGGTCCCGTCCTTCAGCAGGAGGCGGGCGCTCTGGACATCGCAGCGCAGGAGACTCTCGGCGAGGATGGCCTCGGTCCCGGCGCGGTCGCCCAGCGCGGCAGCGGCGGCGCTGGCTTTCGCCGCGATCTCGGTGTGTGCCGACACGTGTTGCAGGAACTCCGTCCGGAAGAGGTAGAACTGGACGCCGAAAAGGATGGCGTAAGCGACGAGCAACGAGACGACGCAGGTCGCCAGCACCACGAGGCGCAGCTTGCTCCGGAGCGGTGCTCGTGTGAGGCGGGACTTCATCGTCGGGCGTGCGCCACCGGAGCGTTGCGGAATCCACGCGCGCCACCGTCTGCCTGCCGGCTGGAAGGCACCGGCGCGAATTGCGTGCGGGAAGAGTCTCCGGCATGCGCGCAGGGTGGCGGGCAGGGGCTGATGTTGCGGTGCGAAACCATGAAAAGTTGCCTGTATAAAGCACGCGGTGTGCCCTGTTTGCCGGGGAACTTTGGCAATCCGGCTGCGGGAACGGTTTCAATCCCAGACAGTTATGGGTGCCGTTTCCGCGAATCACCGGCGCGATCCACGCGATCCGTCAATTTCCGCCCCTTCCGGCAGGGCCGGATCGCCGCTGGCGGAATGCGCGATCGAAACCCAAGAATTCGGTCGCTTCGCGGTGACGCTTCCCGTTGAATGAACCCACAGAAGACCACCCACATGACCTCCCGCATCCTCACCGCCCTCATCGCCACCGCCACCCTCGCATTCGCCGAGGACAAGCCGAAGAAACCCCTCGGCTACCAGGACACGCCCATCATCCCCGGCACGAAATGGCACGTCCACGACGGTGAGCGCCCGCAGCCCGCGGTCGTCACGCCCGGCGAAAAACCCGGCGACGCGCCGAGCGATGCGATCGTCCTCTTCGACGGCAAGGACCTCTCGAAATGGCGGAATGCCAAGGGCGAGGCCGCCGGCTGGAAAGTCGAGAACGGCTACGCCGAGGTCGCGCCCAAGACCGGTGACATTTTCACGAAGGACGAGTTCGGCCCCGACTTCCAGCTCCACCTCGAATTCGCCACGCCGCCGCCCGTCGGCGACAGCCAGGGCCGCGGCAACAGCGGCATCTTCCTCTTTGGCAAGTACGAGGTGCAGATCCTCGACAGCTACCAAAACCCCACCTACCCCGACGGCCAGGCCACGGCCATCTACGGCTACATGCCCCCGCGCGTGAACGCCTCGCGCCCGCCCGGCCAGTGGCAGACCTACGACATCCTTTGCGAAGGCCCGCGCTTCAAGGACGGCAAGCTCGCGAAGCCCCTCGTCGTCACCGTCCTCCACAACGGAGTCGTGACACAGAACCACACCGCCCTCATCGGCGGCACCCCGCACAAGCAGGTCGGCACCTACCAGGCGCACGGGGAAAAAGGCCCCTTCAAGCTCCAGGACCACGGCAACCCGATGCGCTTCCGCAACATCTGGGTCCGCGAAATCAAAATGCCCGGAGCCGACGAAATCGGCGACGGCCCGAAGATCGGCCAGTAACGCGCAGTAGCCGCCGACGTGAGGAGGCGGGCCATTTGAAACGCCACGCCCGGTATGTCGCAGGCGGTGACTGCTGAAGAGTAGTGGTGGAACGGGCGCTCTGCGCGTTTCCATGGGCGCGCGCGGAGCCGACGTCCGCATGCGCCTGTCCGAGCGGGTTCACCGATGTTGTAGCCGCGTCTCGTGAGAGCGCGGGGATGCTTTCCTCCCCCAAATGCGGCTTTGGATCTGCCCGCGCTCTCACGAGGCGCAGCTACGGAAAAATTCAAACCGTTCTATTTTGGCGCCCCCGCCTTCATCCCGAGCTGCTCAAACAGGAACGCGAACACATCCGCCTGCTGCGCGATCTTTTCGCTGAGCGCGGTGCCCATGCCGTGGCCGGAGGCGCCGCTGAGGCGGACGAGGATCGGATTTCCGGATGCACTCGCGGCCTGGAGGCGCGCGGTCATCT
>JBEBGK010000226.1:0-6021 GCA_040081515.1 Chthoniobacteraceae bacterium | reverse complement strand
CCCGTTGCCCGCATGATTCGAGAATTCGATCGGCGCCCCATTTTGGGCCAGCGACGCGGAGGAAGCCTCAAGAATCCTGACGAGGTCCGCTCCCTTGTGGCCGCTCGTCAGCGGCATCGTCCCGTTCTGGATGCAATCCACGAAGTGCGAGCACTCGGATTTCAGCGGCTCTTCCTGCATGATGTAGGGAATGTAGCTGTCGCCGTAGTGATACGAGTAGTGGAACTCCGCGAAGGTGTCGTAGTGCGGCGGGCGTTCCACGCGCACGTCGTAAACCCGGATTTTCTCGCTCGGCTGCAAGTCGTCATAAACGATCATCCGCCGCGTTCCCACGATGGTCATCTCCCGGACTTTTCTGGGCTCCAGCCAGCTGCTCTGGATGGTCGCAAAGCGCTGGTTCCGGAACGTCAGGGACATGTTGGTCACATCCTCGATCCCAGGCGTTACGTGAGCGTTGCCCTGGCAATTCACCGTGGTCGGGAATTCTCCGAGGATGTGGAGGATGATGGAGATGTCGTGCGGAGCGAGGTCCCAAGCCACATTGATGTCTTTCTGGAACAGACCCAGGTTCAGCCGCCGGGAATTGATGTAGCGGATATCGCCGATGTCGCCCGCCGCGATAATCTGCGCGATTTTCCGGACAGCCGCTGAATACAAGAAGGTGTGGCCGACCATCAGGACCAGACCGTTGCGCTCCGCGATGTCGATCAGTTCCTCGCACTCCGCAGACGAGGAAGCCATCGGCTTCTCGATCAATGTGTGTTTCCCGGCCAGCAACGCCGCTTTCGCAAGCGAGTAATGATACCTGACCGGAGCGGCGACCACCACCGCATCGAGGTCGATTCCGTTCAAGAGATGCTTGAAGTCGGTGTGTCCTTCCACATCGCTGTAAAGTGACCGCATGTGATTCAGGCGCGATTGACTAGCATCGCACAAGGCCTTCACATGGCAGTTTGGCAGACTCCTGAAGTTTCGGACCAGATTAGGCCCCCAATAACCGCACCCTACGACACCCACAGATACAGGCTTTTTCATACTTTTCTTGTTTTTCAATATTGAATGATTCGAGTGAATTTCACCAAGTTTGCTCTGCAAGCTTTG
Organism: Chthoniobacteraceae bacterium; assembly: GCA_040081515.1. Taxonomy (GTDB): domain Bacteria; phylum Verrucomicrobiota; class Verrucomicrobiia; order Chthoniobacterales; family Chthoniobacteraceae; genus SXWH01. The sequence continues at coordinate 4,920 of JBEBGK010000226.1, read as the reverse complement.
AAGGAATCAGGGGACGCCAAGAGCGCCGCCCGAGCCTCATTTTCCCACAACCTCCATCGCTTGGGGCGATGAGTCCTGCCGCACAGGAGATTCCGCTGACCGGCACTCCATCAACTGGGTTGCCAGAGCGGGAACGGTCTTCAAGATGATCATTACATCCCAGCCGAGGGACATGTTCCTCGCGTAGTCGATATCCAAGTCGATCATCTCCCTGAAAGTCGTCCTGTTCTTTCCGTTCACCTGCCAGTTTCCCGTCAAGCCTGGGGGAGCGTTCACCCGCTCCCGGTCTTCGGGCCGGAAAAGTTCGAATTCCCGGCTGGTGCAAGGGCGCGGCCCGACAAGGCTCATTTCCCCGCGGATGATGTTGAATATCTGAGGCAGTTCGTCCAACCCCGTCGCCCGGAAAACCTTTCCCCACGGAATCAGGCGCGAGTCCCCTTTCCCGTCCAGTTTTGCCATCGGACAATCTGACTGAATCAACTTTTGGAAGTAATCCTCGTGGCTCGCCGTTTCTGCATTGGCCTTCATGCTTCTGAACTTCAGGCAGTAAAACCTGCGCCCCAGAAAACCGACGCGTTCCTGGCGGAAAAAAACAGGCCCTTCGGAAACCAGTTTGATCCACAGGGCAATCAGCGCCATGAGCGGCAACCACACGGGGGCAGCAACGAGAATGCATCCCAGATCGAACGCACGCTTCCACGATGGAATGCATTTTCTGTCAGGCTGATTCATCCGGTTTCTATCTTTCACAGAATTTAGCACTGAGCCGATTTAACTGAGAATTCACCCGAGGAGTCAATAGAAATCATACTCAAAAGTAAAAATAATGAAGATAAAGATTTTACTGTAAATCTCTGAGGCTCGTTGCAAACTGGCGGTTCAGAGTTTCATGCTCGGCGGGACACCTTCGAGCAGAACAACCGAATGCATTAAGTAACACAAAATTTCTAATCTTACGTAGTAATTGATGGCAACTACCTCCTGCTCGTGCGGTCGAATCTTCTTCGCAACCCATCAGAAGCTAACTGCCATAGCTGTCACGTTTATAGCGAAATGAATTCCAACAGCCCATTGCCCAACAATCCGTCCAATCCAACGGTTAGCGCCTCTCGTCCCGCATCATTAAACTCATTGGCCGAGGCATTTACTTCGGCGCCCAGTTGCAGTGACTCTCCGTCAGCACCAACAACCCTAGAGGTTCACTCGGAAGTCCAGACGCTTGGTTCGACTGCGGCTCACGCGGCAAGGAATCTCGCGACCCGTTTGTCGGAAACAACTTGGTCGATCGAAATCTCCACGGGGGTGCAACGCCCGAGCATCTCCAACAGCACTTGGACCCGCCCGGCGCTCGAACGCACGTTCAGCACGGCCGCGCTGAGTCCATGCAGCGGACCGCCGGCGATGGTGATCTCCTGGCCCGGTTCGAGTTCATCCATCACCTCATGGACCTCATTCTGGTCAAAGTGGGCCCGAAGATCCTGAATCACATCCTTTGAAATTGCGGGAATCCGCGTTCCAAAACCCACGACCTTCTGAACACCCGGGACCGACTTGACCAGCAACATCGAGCGAGTCGGATCGAACCGCGCGAAAAGATATCCCGGAAACAAGGCCTCGACAAACCATGTCGCCCCGCGGCGCGTCCGGCGCCGGATGCGCAGGCGCGGGCAGAACACCTCGATCTCCTCCACCATCCGCCGAAGATGCGCGGCTGCGATGTGCTCGTGCTTTGGCTGGGAACGAAGACAGAGCCAGACCGATGGGTCGGCGGCGTCTGTGACAGTTTGAAGCGGATTCATGCCGATTTTAGCGAATGGTGTTGCCCGAACCGAACCGGCGACGTCGACCAACTTCTTCATGGAGCCGACGCGACTGGTGCGAGGAAAAATCTGGGAAGCCATAACCATGCCGACCAGGCATCCCGAAGGCAACAGCAACCGGCTCCGGCGGGACTGGCCGGCCATGCGGGAGATTCCCCTCGAACGCTGACAGCCCGACCTCATGGCCCCGCCGCGTAATCGATTTCGAAAGAGACGCGCCCATCCGGGGAAAACTCAACTGAGCGCCTCCAGCATTGGTTTCAACGCCGCACGAAAACGGGAGTTCCACGAAGCCAGTAGCTCGACCTGGGGAGCGAGTTCCAGTCTGGCCGAAGTGCCGTCGTTCAAGCGGGAACGCAACCGCTCGATCTGCTCATTCGCCAGGCTGAGTTGGACGAGGAGATTCTCACCGAGGAGGGCGATGACGAGTCCCCGCAGCGAGGTCTCGAGCACGTAGTGAACGCGGCGATCCCGCGGGACGTAGCACGAGCGGATGATGCCCAGTTTGCACATGCGGCGCAGGCCGTGGCTCGCGGATCCGGTGCTGATCCGAAGTGAGCGGACGACAAAATCAAAATTCACGGGCTTCCTCGCGCAGAAGATCAAACCGAATATCTCGCCGAGGGATCGCGAAACGCCAAACGCCTGCGCGGCGCGGACGCAGATGTCGATCACTTCACATTCCACGTCGCTCAGCGCGGCTACGCCGTCCGCTCTGCCCACATACAACTCTTCCGACGCGGGACTGGATTCGCCCGGGGCGACCGCCTGCGGCAAAGTGTTCGATTCGTTCGAGGGATTCACTTTTAGATGAAACTGGGAATAACGCAAAATCCGATCGACAGTTTGTGGACGGAGCCCATTTGCGGGAATGCTGCCGCACGTGGTTGGGATTCGAGTTCCCAACGCCAGCCAAGGACACTTTGTAATCTTTCGTCTTACAGAACACCCTATGAAAATGTTTATCAAATTCTTTTAAATCAAGTTTGTTATTGTTTTTATAAGGTCGCACGCTGTCTCTTTGACCAGTTCGCGACCGATACCGCGCTCGATCGCCTACGCTGCCGCAGTCCCGATCCCCACTCGAAGCCCCGCCATGCTTGTAAAACACATAATCCGAACATCAGCCCGATTCAGGAAGTTCATCAATTTCAAAAACTTCTGAAGACCAAATCCTCCCTCCCTCCTCCGTGCCATCCGCATCCAGACTGAGGCTCTCCAGGGAATGCTGCCGCACTTGGTTAAGGTTTCCCAAAACGCTCACCCGATATTTTCATCTGAACTCTCCTGCACGGCTCACCCGTGCTCAATCTTGCTAAAGGCTCGTCTTCGCCGTCATCTGATTCGTTCCAACCTGCAAAAATTCCCCCTCCGGGTTGCACATGAGTCGCGCTGAACCGGAGGCAATTTCAAAGTCCCGCCGTGCTCGCAGGATTCAGAGACTTTCGCCGGACGGCAACTCTCAGCTGCGTCAGTGACTCGCCCTCATCGCAGCCCCGCGACCGATCCGCGAATTCGCCGTCGTCCGGCGGCTCGAATCCACAACGTGAAAGCCATCCTCATCCTGAAAACCCTCCGGAGCAGTCCACAACTCGTAAACCATCAACACGAGACCCAGAAACAAGACACCTGCGAGGATGGAGATCATGGTCATACGTCCTCTTGGGAGCACTGAGCGTGCCAGTGATCGATACGAACGCACGGGAGCGACATGCTCGATGAGCTCGCGCGAGACCATCCCACAAGGTGCGAACCTCCCGAGGATGAAACACGCCCCCCGCGAAGCCCCTGTTTCCTCTGGTCCCCGGTGTCAGGACCCAGATGTTCGCAGGCGACGGGGATGCTTTGTTCCGGGGGCGTCATCACACTTGGATGAGGCCGAGTCTTAGCGCGTAGCTCATGATCTCGGCGTTGTTGCGAAGCCGCATCTTCTCAAGAATGCGAGTCCGGTAGGTGCTGATTGTCTTGATGCTCAACGATAGTTCGGCCCCCACCTCTTTCACCGTCTTCCCGGCAGCCAGCATGCACATCACCTGGTATTCGCGATCCGACAGGGCTTCGTGCCCGGGCCGCTCCGTGTCCGTACCGACGTGTTCGGCGAGTTTCTCGGCGGTCGCGGGGGTGATGTAGCGACCGCCGCGCAATGCCGCTTCCATCGCCAGCAGCAGATCATTTCCGGCACTATCCTTCCGCACATAACTCGCCGCGCCCAACTTTAGAACGCGGACGGCGAACTGCTCCTCCGAATGCATGCTGAGCACGATCACCGGCGTTTTCGGCCGCGTCTTGCGAAGTTCCTTCAGGACTTCCAATCCACCCCGGCCCGGCATGCTGATGTCGAGAAGCACCACCTCCCATTCCTGCTTCCAAGCCAGATCCAAGGCCTCCTGCGCATTCGCCGCCTCGCCGAACACCGCCTCCGGATAACGCTCGCGCAGAATCAAAGTCAGCCCCTGCCGGACCACGAAATGGTCATCGACAATCAGAATCCTCACCGGCTTTTCGGCCGTCCCAGCCGTTTTCTTGGTCTTCAGGGTCTTCAAGCGATGCGAATGGAGCACCGGAAGTCTATAAATGCCACCTTTTTGTAGGACAAAATCTGATTCGTTTTCTTCACGTCGTCCGCCCAGAATTCTCCCATTCAGGAAACCATCAGACCACGAATGCTCACCATAAGCTGACCATTCCAGCCCCGTATCTCGTTCCTATTCTGAAAGTTCTGCTCTCAGTTCACCACAGCTTCCCAGCGCTCTTCAAGGGGCCTCGGAGGGCGCTTGCCCGAGGAACTCGCGCCTTGCACACCCGGGACGCGACCAGCCACCTCGGCTCGAATCGATCGGATGTCGAACCACGACCGAGCCCCCGCCATCAACGCCTTCTCGGCCGCGCCTCATCAAATACGAAAACCCTCTGTGGCAGCTCCTCGGACGCCCCGTCGGCCCGACCGATCTCATCCGGAGCCCTTGCTCCATCCGGGATCGCAAGCCCGGCGCCTTCGCCGCGGTCTGGCCCGAGCGGGACGCGCAAGGCGACCCGGGTTCCAGCCCCCTCCCTGCCCCTGAACTCCACCTCGCCGCCGATTCCCCGCGCGCGTTCCTGG
>JBEBGK010000225.1:0-6050 GCA_040081515.1 Chthoniobacteraceae bacterium | reverse complement strand
GCACCGCGAAGGACTCCTTCGTGATCGAGAACGGGTCGACGGGCGAGGTGAACAGCAGCGCGATCTCCTGGTTCTCCGCGATGCCCACCACGCCGCAGATGATCTGGGCTCCGCCCTGGCCGCCGCTGCAGCCGAGCGAGTTCGCAAAACTCGCGGTGCTGATCTACATGGCCGCCTGGCTCACCGCGAAGGGCGACCAGGTCCGAGACGTCTCGCTGGGCGTGATGCCGTTCGTCGGGATGGTCGGCCTCGTGGTCATCGTCGTCGGTGCGACCATCGCGCTCTGGATGCTCATGGCGATGCTCGAGCAGATGCGGCCGCCGCAGCCGCAGAACCAACCCGTGCCGGCTGCCGCGGAGACGAAGTGACAGCATTTCTAATAATCCCAATTGGCAGGCACACCGCCTGCTCATCTCACGACTCAAATGGCCAAGACTCTTACATCCGCAATCGGCGTTGACCTCGGGCGGTACTCGCTCAAGTCCGTCCTCCTGCAAAGGAAAAGTGGTGACCGCTACGTGCTCACCCACTTCGCATCCCTCCCGCTCGACGGGAACGCGGAGCGCACGCCCGAGTCGGTGGGCGCGCAGTTGAAGGTGCTCGTCAAGAACATGGGCGGAGTCGCCAAGGGTTGCGCCGTCGCGGTCAGCAGCCCCGAGGCGCTGGTGCGAATCATCGAGCAGCCCGAGACGGAACCCGATGTGCTGAGGGAGGCGCTTCGCCTGAACGGGATGGCGCTGTTGAACCAGGACTGCAAACAGTTCGTGCTTGATTGCGATTTGCTGGATGCGCAGACGCCTGCAGAGAGCCCGACCGAGGCCGTCCAGGGTGCGCCGGCGCCGGCGCCGGCACAGAGGAAGTATCTCGTCGCCGGAATCCCGAGGAGCGAGGTGACGCAACTCGAGCAGGTGTTCGAGCAGGGCGGGCTGACGAACGTGGCTGCCGTCCAGCTCGCTCCGGTGACCCTTTTCAATGCGTTCGAGTTCGCGCAGAAGGAGACCTTCGACAAGAGCGCCTTCTTCCTCCTCGATTTCGGGCACAGCAACTCGACGATGATGATCGGCGCGCGCCGGGAGCTCGGGCTCATCCGCACGGTCGAGTTTGGAGGCAAGACCCTCGTCGAGACGCTCTGCAATCTCAGCGGTGAGGCGCCGGAGACGGTGCTCAGCGCGCTGGCCCAGGACGACGAGGTGATGGTCGAATACGCGCGGATGGCGCTGATGTCGCTGACCCGGGAAATCGGCAGCTCGATTGGATTCTTCGAAGGGCGCCACGACGACACGATCCGCCAGATTTGGGTTTCGGGCGGCCTCGCGCGGAATGCGACCCTCCTGCGACTGCTCAGCGACGAACTCCACATGCCCTGCCAGCCGTGGGTCGCAGTCGAGCGGTGCGAGATCAATGTCACCACCTCCAAACGCGCGCAGCTCGAAGAGGAGATGCTGGATTACAGCATCGCCTGCGGGGCAGCAGCTCAACTCCTAACCGCATAACCAGCCATGGCCATCCGTCTCAATCTCTACCACGAAGTCCTGCGTGCAAAACGCCAGGAGCAATACGACCCGCTCAAGATGTCGTTTCTGGCCCTTCTGGTCGTCTCGATCGGTCTCGCAGGTTATTATTTCATCCAGTTGAGCAAGACCAATTCGGTCCGCACCGCCTGCGCAACGCAGAAAGCGGAGTTCGACCGGCTCACTCCGCTGGCCAAGCAGGCCGGGGAGCGCGAGGTGGAACTGAACACGCAGATCGAACTGGCCAAGCGGGTGACGGATCGTATGGAGAAGCGGTTCTACTGGGCGCCCGTCCTCGAGTCCGTCGCGGCGGCGGTACCGCCGAACGTGCAAATCACCAAGCTCTCGGGCGACGTTTCACGCGGCAGCGGACGCGAGTGCCAGATTAACATCGATGGCGTCGCCGCCGGCGAGGAGCCGCGGGCTGCCGCCGAGGAGATGCGCCGCTCGATTGCGGAGCGCTTCGGCGCAAAGTTCGCCGGGACCCATGCGACGTTCCGAAACATGGATGACAGTGCCGAAAGCGTCCGGCTCGACGGCAAGGTCCTGCCCGCCGTCGTGTTCACCATGCACGTCACCTTCAAGGCCGAATCCGAGCCTGTGCAAGCGCAGAAACCAATCGCCCTGACGAAATAGCCACGCCATGAAACTTACCAAGGAGCAAATTCAGAAACTGGCCATCGGAGTGGTGGCATTGTGCGCTGTCGTTTACGGATTCTTCGCATTCCTGCTGGGTCCGTTGCAGACCGCTCGGGCGCTGGCGCAGAGTGAGACCGCAGCCCTGGAGCCGAAGATCAAGGCGGCTCGCGCGCAACTGGCGAAGACCAAGGCGCTCGAGGCAAAGGGACCGGAGGCCACCGCGCTGCTCGATGCGGTGAAGGCCATGATTCCCGGCGGCTCGCCGATTGCGTGGGTGCCGACGAAGGTCGCGGACATTCTCAAGAACGAAGGAATCGACAAATCCAGCACCCGTATGGTCAACGAACTGCCCGAGAAGGAGCTGACCGGCTTTGGCAGGATGTCCTGGGCCGTCGAGGTGCCGGGAGCGGACTTCCTCGCGTTCGCCACGGCGCTCGCGAAGCTGGAGAACGAGGAACCCCTCATGGAGGTTCATGCGTTTGAAATCGAAGCGGGACGCGAGGACGTCCAGAAACAGCGCGCTTCGCTGACCGTGCATAACATCATCCGTCTATGAACCCAACCAAGTTGCTGATTACTGTCGCCGGGAGCGCCTTCGTCCTGTCCTCCATGCTTCACGCGGAGGCCGTGGCCAACAAGCAGGGAGGATACGAATTGAAGAATCGTTCCGCCTTCCGGATCGATCTCGATTCCCGGGTGCCCTTCTGGCCGATCGGATACAAGAAGCCCAAACCCGTCGCCACCAAGGGCGGCGAAGGCGCGGAGACCGTGGAGGCGAAGGTTCAGCTCGAAGCCGGGCAGTTCCGGGTCACGAGCATCCTGCTCGGCAACCCCGCGCTCGCGACGATCAACGGGCGTTCCTTTGAAGAGGGAGAATTGCTGCCCGTGGTTTACGGCGGCGAGAGGCTCCGCGTCTCGGTCCGTGCCATTCGCGATGGAGGAGTGTGGCTGGACCACGAAGGCAAGGTGCTCTACCTGCCGCTCGCCCGTCCGGAGCTCGGTCAAAAACGCGCAGCGCAGGTGAGCAGCCGTCCGTCCGAGTTCACCATCGATATCGCGCCAAAGGGGAAGTAACGGGATCGCCGGTCGATTTCTGCACCCCGGAAGGGCGGTATTAATTCTGATCCCAGTGAGGATCGGATGCCACCCGGCCGGGTTGCACTTTTTTTGCGGAGCCCTCGCTTCAGCGGTTCAGTGAGGCGAGCACCTCCGGGTCGCGGACGTCGGCCCAGTCTCCGGACAGCTCGATCACTTTGACGACCTTGCCGCTCCTGGCGAGTTCGCGGATGGCGTCGGTCAGTTCGTATTCGCCGCGTGGCGAGAGCTTCAGCTTCGCGGTGAATTCAAAGATCGCGGGGCGGAACGCATAGACGCCGGCATTGTACCACGGACTCGGGGGCGGCCCCGCGGGCTTCTCGATGAGATCGGTGAGTTCGAAACGATCGTTCACGACGACGCAGCCGCCTTTCGCGATCTCGCCGGTGTTGTGCTTCACCGTCACGAGCGCCTCGGCGTCCCCAAGTTCCACGATGCGAAGGTAGTTCGCGGGGCTGATGAGAATGTCGCCGTAGCTCAGCACGAACGGTTCGCCGCCGGCGAATTCCTTCGCGAGTTCGACCACGCGGCCGGTCCCGTCCTGGACGACCTGTGTCGCGTAGGTGATCCGCACTCCGAACTTCGAGCCGTCACCGAAGAATCCGCGGACGACATCGGCCTTGTAACCGACGATGATGCAGAAGTCCGTGACGCCCGCGGCGCGCAGGCCTTCGATGATGTGAAGCAGGATGGGCTTGCCGCGGACCTCGAGCATGGGCTTCGGGAGCTCGTTGGTGAGTTCCTTCATGCGCGTGCCCTTGCCGGCCGCGAGAAGCGCCGCCTTCTTCACGCTCATTTCCGGATTCCCTTCACAAAATCGGCCATGCGCTCCATCGCGATCCGGATCTTCTCCATCGAGGTCGCGTAGCTGCAGCGGACGTGGCCCTGGCCGCTCTCGCCGAAAGCCGTGCCGGGCACGCATGCGACCTGTTTCTCCTGCAGCAACCGCAGGGAGAACTCCTTGCTCGTCAGCCCGGTGCTCCGGATGTCCGGAAACACATAGAAGGCGCCAAGCGGCTTGAAGCACGGGAGGCCGAGATCATTCAGGCTGCTGACGATGAAGTTCCGCCGCGCCTCGTATTCCTTGCGCATCATCGCGACGTCGCTGTCCCCGCCCTCGAGCGCCTCGATGGCCGCATCCTGCGCGAGCGTGTTTGCGCAGAGGATCGCATACTGGTGCACCTTCATCATCGCCTCCGTGAGGATGGGTGGCGCGCATGCGTAGCCGACGCGGAATCCCGTCATCGCAAACGCCTTGGAAAAACCGTGCAGGAAGACGGTCCGGTCGCGCATCCCCGGGAGCGCGGCGATGCTCACGTGCTTCCCGCCGTCGTAGGTCAGTTCGCTGTAGATTTCGTCCGTGAGGACGATGAGATCGTGCTCCTTGCAGAGCTTCGCAATCTTCTCGAGTTCCTCCCGGGTCTGCGTCGCGCCGGTGGGATTGCACGGGAAATTCATCATCAGCACCTTCGATCGGGGCGTGATCTTCTTCGCCAGTTCCACTGCGGTGAGACGGAAATTGTCCTTTGCAAAAGTCGGCACCGCCACGGGCACGCCGTGCGCGAGGATCACGCTCGGGCTGTAGCTCACGTAACACGGCTCGTGATAGAGCACCTCGTCGCCGGGGTTCAGCAGGGCGCGGAGTGCGAGATCGATCGCCTCGCTCACGCCCACCGTGACGATGATCTCCGTGGCGGGATCGTAGCCGACATGGAAGTGCTTTTGCACGTACTGCGCGATTCGCTCGCGGAGTTTCGGCAGGCCGAGATTGGACGTGTAGCCGGTGTGGCCCCGTTCGAGCCCGTAGATGGCCGCTTCCCGGATGCGCCAGGGCGTGTGGAAGTCGGGCTCGCCGATGCCGAGCGAGATCACGTCCTGCATGGTCTGGACGATCTCGAAAAAGTCGCGGATTCCCGAGCGGGGAATGTCGCGCACGTGTTCAGCGATGTATTTCTTGAGATTCATGGATGGAAAAGTCTGCGGTTGTGTTGCGGTGTTCCGGGGAGTCACGCGGCGGCGGGCTGCGTAGCTCGGTCCGCGCAATGCTCGACCGCACCGGCACCGAAGACGTCCCGGACCGGATTCGCGGCCCTTGATTGCGTGACCCGGGTCACGGCGCGACCGCGAGGCGCTCGGGGCCGGCCTCGTGCTTCAGTTCCACGCCGTTCTCCTTATAAGCCCGCAGCCGGAAGTGCGTGGCCGTGGAGATTACGCCTTTCATGGTGCTCAGCTTCTCGGAGACGAAGCCCGCGACCTGGTGAAGCGTCGGCCCCTCGACGACCACCATGAGATCGTAGCCGCCGCTCATCAGGTAGCAGCCCTGGACCTCGGGAAACTTCGCGATGCGCTCCGCCATCTTGTTGAAGCCGCCGTCGCGCTCTGGCGTGATCTTCACTTCGATCACTGCCGTGACCCGCTCGCTCGCGGTCTTCTCCGGATCGACGATCGCCTGGTAGCCGAGGACGACGCCATCCTGTTCGAGCTTCTTGAGGCGCTCGCTCACTTCCGCCTCGCTGAGGCCGGCGGCCTTGGCGAGTTCGGAGATCGAAGCGCGCGCATTCTTGCGCAGGAGTGGCAGGATTTTGTCCATGATGTGGAAGAAGAGCGCGCAACGTCTTGCGCGTGCGGCGCGTGCGGGCAAGCGAAAACGCGGCGCCTGCCGCGCGGTTCAGCGCGCTGGAGGGACCGGATCCGCGGGCTGTGCCGGCAGCATCGCCTCGTAGTGCAGCCGGGCGACCTGGCCCATGTAGCCGGGGCCGCCGCGTGCGCCGGCTTTCATCGCGAGGGCGACGGCCTTGGCGAGGT
>JBEBGK010000224.1:0-6060 GCA_040081515.1 Chthoniobacteraceae bacterium | reverse complement strand
GAAGCTGCCCACCCAGTCGATCTGCACATACGCGAGCTGCTCCCACGGCATGAGCGGGAAGGTCTTCAGCGACGGCTCGACGACGTTGTAGCTCGGCGTGTTGCCGATTTTTCCGCGCGCGAGCGCATACTCGGGCAGCACGGTCTGCATGAGCAGCGCGCCGCTCGTGGGCTGAGTCCACATCACGCGGTTGTCGGCGGTGATGGTGAGGCCCCACGTGTTGCCACCCTTCGAGCTGTATTGTTCAAAGGCGGAGCCGTCGGGCTTGAAGCGCACGACGCCGGAGCCGATGCGGCCAAAGTGTTTCGTGCCGTCGCCATTCGTCACGTCGCCGCTGCCGCTGTACCCGTGCGTGGCGTAGATCCAGCCGTCCCAGCCCCAGCGCGGGTTGTTGATGACCGCGTGCGTGTCGCCGGTGCCGAGGCCGGTGTAGAGCTTCTCGACTTTGTCCGCCTTGCCGTCGCCATCCGTGTCGCGGAGGAAAAGGACATCCGGCGCCTGCGTGACGATCACGCCGTCCTTGTGGAAGACGAAGCCGGTGACGAGATCGAGGCCCTCGAAGAAGACGTCCTTCTTGTCCATCACGCCGTCGCCATTCGTGTCGGTGAGGATGCTGATCTTGTCGTGTGCCGGGCGCGTCTGCTCGCCGGGCGTCGGGTCGATGCCGCCGTGGTCCTTCCACTCCTTGCCGCGGTAATCCGGGCGCATCCCGCGCCGGCCATTCGGATATTCCGGCGTCTCCGCGACCCAGAGCCGCCCGGCGGGATCCCAGTCGAAGTTCATCGGCTTGCTGATGAGCGGCTCCGCGGTGACGAGCTTCATCGTGAAGTCGGGATGCACCTCCAGATTCGCCAGCGTCTGCTCCGGCTTCTGCGGCCCGCCCTGAGGATACGTGAGAGAGGAAATCTCCTCCGGCTTGCAGAACTCATCCACATTCGCGCGCTTCCCCGCCCACGCGATCCCGCGCAGTAACACTGCGCGGTAATGAGGGAGACCGAAGGTCTTGAAGAGATGCCCGGGGATGCTGACGAAGGCCCGGTAGCCGTTCTTCTCGTAAGCCCACATCTGCGGCTGGATGTCGAAGATGTGCGCCTTTCCTCCCGCCGCGGGCTTTTTGCCCTCCTTCACATTCGGCGTGTAGCTCGCGGCGAGCACGCGCGCCTCGGGCTTCACGTCCATGTCGTAGTAGATCTCGTCGTCGAGGTGGAAATTCGCCGCGCCCTTCGTGATCGGGTGCCCGCCGCCGATGTATTGGCTCTCCGTGTAATAGAGATCCATCGGGCCTTCCTTCCACTTCGTCTGCTTCGGCACCCAGGCGCCGCCGATCATGTCGCGCCACCAGCCCGGATTCGTGAACGACACGGATGCTGTGTGGATGACCACCAGCCCGCCCCCGCGTTTTACAAATGCCTCCAGCACCTTCTCCTGTTCGGCGGTCGCGTTGCCGCCATCCTGCGCGTAGGCCACGATCACATCCGCCTTTGCCGCCTGCTCGGGCGTCGGCCAGTCGATCCCGCCGTCCACCGCCATACCGCGTTCGGCAAGCAGCGTCTTCCATTCGGCGAGAAAGCGCGGGTGCGCGTGGACTTCCTGCCCGCGGTTCTTTTCACCGCCGCGGATGAACACGCGCAGCGGTTCGGCCTGTGCGGTCGCGACGGAAAGGACAACGGCGAGGAGGATGAGGATGCGTTTCATGGCGTTTCGTTTGGTGGGTGGGGAAAGTGTCTGCGGATGGCAGAGCAACGACCCCAAGCATCCCCGCGCCTTTGCCCAAATGCCATCGCGAAAACGCACCGTCAGCTATCGCAGATACACGCGCTTCCGGACGCAGCAGGCAATGGGGGATGGCTGTAGCCGCGCTTGTGAAAGCGCGGGCTGACCTTCCTGAATTGAGAGCGAAGCGTGCCCGCGCTTTCACAAGCGCGGCTACGGATGGCGATGTCACCCTCGCACCCGACGAACTCGTCTGCTATCTGACTTTGAAGCAGTGCCATCAAAAGCCAAGCAACTCATCGAAACCAACCGCCTCGGCGCGGACACGCGCGAGATGCGCATCCGTGCCGCAGACTGCCCGGCGCTGGCGAATCACCACATCGCGCACGTGGGCATCGCCGATGCGGCGGTGCCGTATGAGATCGTCCGGCTGAACCTCGGCGGTACCTACGTGCTCGCGTGCTTCGAGGGACGCGGCCGCATTTTCCTGGATGGCGGCTGGCGCGTCCTGCGGGCGGGTGAATGCTGCCTCGCACCGCCGCATGCGCTGCTCGCGTTCAAGGCGGTGCCGGGCTTGCGATGGCGTTTCGCGTGGGTGCGCTACCAGCAGCCGCCGGATCAAAGGCCGGTGATCCCGACAAGCTCGCCCGCGGTCGCGAAATTCGATCCCGAGCCGCTGCGGGCCGCGGTGCTCGGCTTGTGGCACGAAATGCAGAGCCGCACCGCGCCTGCCTCGGTCGCGCACTGGGTCGAGCTGATCCAGATCTACGTCACCCGTTTTGCCAGCCCGTGGCAGACAGACGACCGCCTCGGCCACCTGTGGGAACACGTCGCGTCGCGCCTCGGCGAAGAATGGTCGCTCACACGCCTCGCAAAATATTGCCACCTCAGCGGCGAGCATCTGCGCCGCCTCTGCCGCCGTGAACTCGGACGCAGCCCGATGAACCACGTCATCTACCTCCGCATGCAGCTCGCCGCGCGCCTGCTCACGACGACGGGCGACAAGATCGAGACCATCGCGCACGCGGTCGGCTACGAAAACCCGTTCGTCTTCTCGACCACGTTCAAGAAGTGGGTCGGCTGGCGTCCGAGCGATTACCGTGCGAATCATCGGCGCTGACAACCTCGGACTCCTGTCCTCCAAATCCCCTGATGCCCTCCGAAAGCGATCCAACCCTGAAATCCCTGCACTGGGCGCGGCTGCTCATCGTGTTCGTGATTGCGTTTGACATAGCCGCTTTCTGGCAATGGAGCAGCGGCGCGTATCGCAGTGAGTTCGGCGGCCATCCCGACGAGGGGGCGCATTATGTCTCGGGCCTCGTCGTCCGTGATCTGATGGCGGAGCTTCAAGCGAATCGGCACTCGGCGCCCGATGCCGCAGGATCGGATTCTTCCGGGACTCCCGGGAAGCAGCTTCTCGGGGAGCATCGGTCAACACGCTCCGCGTTCTGGCCACCCGGGCTATCCATTGCGCAGTCGGCGTGGTCCGCCGGCTTTGGGACGTCGCGGCTCTCGGTTTTGCTCCTCGTCGCCGCGCTCGCGGCCGCGGTTGCCACGCTTCTGTATGGAGCGGTGCGGATGGAATTCGGCGAGTGGGCGGCGATAGCAGCGGCCCTTCTCTGGCTCTGCGCCGGGCTGGTCCGCGAGTCCTACGGGATGGTGATGCCGGAGATGCTCGGAGCACTCACGATGTTCGGTGCCGTTCTCGCCTGGGATCGGTTCCTCAAGTGCGGAAGCAGCGCTGCTATCGGTTCCTTTGCCCTTCTTTCGTCCGTCGCGTTGTGGACGGAAGGTGCCGGTGTCTCGGTGCTCCCGATGGCCGGCATTTCCCTCGTTTGGACGCGTCGCTGGCGCCTGCTTGCTCGATGGGATCTCTGGGTGATGGGCGCCCTCCCCTTGATCGCGCTGATCTACGTCCGGAAAATTCCGTTTGAGCGGTTCAGTTTCGATGGATCGTCGGTCATCAATGCTGCTGCGAACTATGCGCCAATGCTGGCGTTCGTCGCCGGTCTTGCGGTTGCAGGGTTCGCTGCCGCCGGCGTTTTAATCCGCTGCTTGCCCCGGGACCAAAGGCAGGGGCGTTGGGTGGCGATGGCCTCGCTCGTGATGTCCATCTTTGCATACCACTGCGTCTCACCGGGGCGCATGGAAGCCCGGCACGTGATCGCCGCCGCGCCCGCTCTCATCCTGCTCGCGATCGCAGGGGCGGCATCGATCGCCAGCGCGACGTCGAGGTGCATTACCGATGCGATGGAGCGGCGCCGGCGCGAATCGTTGTGGATCCTCCTGCTGGTTCTTCTCGCGCTGCCTTTCGAGATACTGAAGCCACACCGGAAGGAATTCGACGGCTTCGGCGCGATTGCCCGGACGCTGATCGCCCAAGCGCCGCGCGATGCGCGAATCCTGATTTCATCCGATGCGACCGGCGAAGGGATGTTCATCTCCGAACTGGCGCTGGGCGACTGCCCCACGGAGATGGCCGTCGAAACGGCAGCCATGTCGCTCACGACCGCGGAGGACCCGGTCGCCAGTCCGCAGAATCCCCGCGAACGGTTTTCCGACGATGGCGAACTGCTCAAATATCTCACCTCGGGACGCATCCAATACGTCCTCCTCGACGACGCCCTCCCGTATCGCGAGCGGGCCGCGTATCACGATCAGATTCGCAGGGTGCTGGAGGAGAATGTCCGCTCGTTCTGGCCGATCCTCGAGAGCGAGATTACCCGGGGCGGTGAAGTCCTCGGCCGCCCGGCGAAGCTGTACCGCGTGATCCGCGACCGGTAGCCGGGCGCGGCCGCGTTTTCTTACTTCCGGCCGAGAAATTCCTCGAAAGCCCCGCCGAAGAGATGGTGGACATCGCGCTCAATCTCGGCACGGGTCGGCTGCCAGCCCGTCGCGGCGAGATCCTCGTATTTTTCGGCGAGCACCTTCGCGATGATCGGGCGGCTGTGGCTCCACTTGTAGGTGAGCTGATCGAGCACACGGCAATCGCTGTGCTGCGGCGTGCAGCTCAGGCCGATGAGTTCGAGGCGCATGCGCGTGATTTCCTCGATCATGCTCGGCACATTCATGAACCACCAGCAGCCGAAGACGTGCAGATTCCGGAACTTTCGCGCAGCGATGCAGAGCGCGTGCTGGTTTTCGCGGGCGAGCATGGTGCAAAGGAACTTGTTCTCCGGGAAGGCGGCACACAGCCGCTCGACCGCGGTGACGTCGGCCGTTCCGACGCTGTCGCCCGCGAGGAGCAGGCTGGGATTCACCTGCCGGCGCACGCCGATCATCAGCGCGAACGCCTGATTGTGATCGCGCCCATGCGGCATGATGGCGTTCTCGATGATCCGGGCCGCGTCGGTCTTCGCCGGGAAGTCAAAGTCCGGCGGCAGCGACACCATGCAGTATTTTGCGTCAATGCGTTTCGTCCAATCCGCGAGGAAGCGCCGCACCTCGTGGAACGTGCGGCCGGAAAAATCCGCGCTGACGTTGTATCCCCATTCATGGAGGCGCTTGGCGGCATTCGGCCAGTCCACGAGCAGCGGATCGATCCGGAGCGCCGCGACGAACCGCGGATCCCGCTCGAAGCCGCGATCCCAGACCGCGCGCTCGGCGTCATCGAACGGCGAATTGGTCATCGCGATCTTCCGCACGTTCGCCAGTTCGCAGCAACGGGTGATGTAGTCATCCGGCTTCCAGCGGGAGAACCACTGCCGCAACGCGGGGAGGTCGCGCCGGTTTGCGTCGATGCCGTGCTTGTGGAGCACGGTCAGCACGCCGCGGCAGGCTTCGCTCACCGGTGAATGGCGGAGGAAGAGTTCATTCCAGATCCAGTCCGCCTGCTGCTCCTTCGGCGCCGCCCAGAAGTCCTCATACGGCACGCCCACCCACCGGAACGCCTCGCTCACGAGGTAGTGGTAGATCAGCAGTTCATCGATTCCCCACAGCAGCAGGTTGCCAAAGGCGGGATCGTAGAGGTGCGTGTGAATGTCGAAGACCGGGGTGCGTTCGACGACCTCGGCGACAGTCTTGCGGAGCGTTTCAGCGGACATCGGAGGGACGTTTAGACCGCCCCATCGCGCGGGTCAAACGCCGGAGTCCGCCATCTTTGCGCCCGCGCCGCCGCCGCGCAGGCGCAATCGACGTTTGACCATGCGGGCCGCGCAACAGATGGATAGGGCCGATGAACAGCGTGACCATTCGTGTTCCTGCGACGACGGCCAATCTCGGGCCCGGCTTCGACTGCCTCGGCATCGCGCTGAAAATCGCCAATCGCGTCACCATCAGCCGCTCCGGGCCGCTCGCGCATCCGCCCATCGTGAGTCTTGCGGCGGAATCCTTTTTCACGGCCGCGGG
>JBEBGK010000223.1:0-6069 GCA_040081515.1 Chthoniobacteraceae bacterium | reverse complement strand
CCACCGGGATCACTCTCTGCGATCCGGCCGCCGCATTCTGCCGCGTCCCCGTGGGGGAGGCGTAAGACGATGCCGCAGATCCTCGCCCTCGCCGCTGCGCTAGAGGAGCTCACACGCGAAGGCGGTGTCGCCGCCCGCGAAAAGCGGTACCGCGAAAACCAGCGCGCACTTTTGTCCGGGATGAATGCGATGGGATTCCAGCCGGTCCTCCGCCCGGAATTGCAAAGCCCCATCATCACCGCCTTCCGCTCCCCGGCCGATTCGCGATTCGACTTCGCGGATTTCTACCGCCGGCTCGCGGACCGCAGCCTGGTCATCTACCCTGGCAAACTTTCCCGCATCGACAGCTTCCGCATCGGCACGATCGGCAGGCTCACACCGGAGGATTTCGCCGAGCTGCTTGCAGCGATCCGGACGAGCCTCGAAGCGCATCCCGCTGCCGCTGGGGGCGGAAGGCACCGATTGATTTTCCGCGGGCCCGGCAAGCGTGGGCCTCCGCGCCCGCCGGCAGTTTTTTCGCTCCACCACCGCCGGGCGGCCTGCTATGCCGCGTTCATGAAAACTCCGACCCTCCTCTTCGCCATCGCACTGCTCACCAGCCCGGTCTTCGCCGAGGCACCGGCATTTGAAAATGACATGCTCAAGACCGTTCGCGCGGCCACCAAGGAAAACAAGATGGGCTTCCTGATTCTCGGCCGCGAAGCCTGCGGGAACTGCAACGCCACCAAGGCCATGATCCGGGAAGGAAAAATCCCCGTCACCGCGGAGACTTTCGTCGCCGCGGATCTGAACATCGATGACCGGCGCGTGCAGAGCGCGTTCATGCAGAAGTATCAGAAGGAGAAATTTGGCAACACGCTTCCGTTCGTCGTGATCACGGACAGCCGCGGCAAGGCGCTCGCCAGCAGCGGCGGCTACAAGTCGCCAGACGCGTGGACCGCCCTCATCGACGAGGCAAAGAAGAAGGTGCAGGCGCAGGCGGCCAAGTCCCGCTGACCGCGGGCCGGTTTTCCCGTGGCGGATTCAGGGAGCTGAAAGCGCGCTCCCGTGCCTCGCGCCCTTGCCTTCGGGCCGACGGTCGCTAGCCTCCGCGCGCCATGCTCGATATCCGTCTCATTCGCGAACAGCCCGATGCCGTCAAGGAACGCATTGCCACGCGCGGGGACGGGTCCGTCGAGCAGATCGATGCGGTGCTCCGCTGTGACGTGCAACGTCGGCAGGCGGAGACCCGCCTCCAGCATCTCCAGGCGGAACGGAATCGGAAATCGAAGGAGATCGGATCGCTCCGCGCGATCGGCGAGGACACCGCGGCGCTGCAGGCGGAGGTCCGCGGCATCGGCGAGGAAATCCAGCGGCTGAACGAGGAGGCGACCGCGCTCGAGATCGAGCAGCGGGATCTGCTGCTCGGCATCCCGAACCTGCCGCATCCGCAGTGCCCGGTGGGCGCGGACCCCTCCGCAAATCCCGTCGTGCGCGAGTGGGGGAAAAAGCCGGAGTTCGCATTCGCGCCAAAGTCGCATGTGGACCTGGGCGAAAAGCTGGGCCTCTTCAGCTTCGAGCGGGCGACGAAGATCGCTGGCAGCGCGTTCGTGTGTTACCTCGGCGCCGGCGCGCGTCTGGAAAGGTCGCTCATCAATTTCCTGCTCGATGTGCAGACAAAGGAGCACGGCTACACCGAGGTGCATCCGCCTTTCCTGGTGAATCCCGAGGCGCTCACCGGCACGACGCAGCTTCCGAAATTCGAGGACCAGCTCTACCGCTGCGAGCGGGACGGGCTCTACCTCGCGCCCACCGCCGAGGTGCCCGTGACGAATCTGCACCGGGAGGAGATCCTGAAAATCGAGCAGCTCCCGATTCGCTACGCGGCGTACACGCCGTGCTTCCGCCGCGAGGCCGGGGCCGCCGGGCTCGGGACGCGCGGGCTGATTCGCATGCACCAGTTCGACAAGGTGGAACTGGTGAAGATCTGCCGTCCCGAGCACAGCATGGCCGAATTGGAGACGCTGACCGCCGACGCCGAGCGCATCCTGCAGGCCCTCGGGCTGCATTACCGCGTGATCGAACTCTGCACCGGCGACCTCGGTTTCGGCTCGTCGAAAACCTACGACATCGAAGTGTGGGCGCCGGGCCAGGGCAGCTACCTCGAGGTGTCGAGCTGTTCAAATTTCGGCGATTACCAGGCGCGACGCATGGCGCTGCGGTTCAAGGACGACGCGGGGAAGAACCAGTTCTGCCACACGCTGAACGGGTCCGGCACGGCGCTGGCCAGGCTTTACGTCGCGATCCTCGAGAATTACCAGCAGGCGGATGGGACGATCGCCGTGCCGGAGCGTCTCCGGTCTCACTTTGGCGGGGAAAAAATCGGGTGAACGGAACTCACACCCCGTCTTCGGCTTGGGCGAGGTTGACTTCGATGAAATCGAACCGTAACGTGCGCTTGTGAAAACTTTCACAAAGTCCGATCGCGGTGACTCAGCCGTATCGCGGGACGTGACCAAGACCTCCGCTCTCAAAGAGACGTTCGAGCTGATCAACTCCGAGCTTTACGCCGTCGAGGAACGCATCCGGGCGCAATCCCGCGCCTTTGATCCCGCCGTGGAAGGCTACGTCGCCTACGCGGTGGAAAGCAGCGGCAAGCGGCTCCGCCCCGCGCTTGCGCTTCTCGCGGGCGGTGCCACCGGGAACATCGGGCCGGATCATTTCGACCTCGCCGTCGTCGTGGAACTGATTCACGCGGCGACGCTCATCCACGACGACATCCTCGACAGCGCGGACCTGCGCCGGGGCCAGCCCACGGCGAACGCGAAGTGGGGCAACTCGCTCTCCGTGCTGCTCGGCGACTGCCTCTTTGCCCACGCGCTGAAGCTCGCGAGCGGCTTCCGCAGCAGCGAGATGATGCGGCGCATGGCCGAGGCGGCGAGCGAGGTGTGCTCGGGCGAGATCATGCAGACCCAGCGCCGCTTCGACCTGAAGCTCTCGGTGCCGGATTACTACCGCATCATCGAGATGAAGACCGGCGCGCTCTTTGCCGTCGCGACGGAACTCGGCGCATTTCTCAACGAGGCCACCCCGGCGGTCATCGGGGCGATGAGGACCTTCGGGCTTCGCTTCGGCACCGCCTTCCAGATCTACGACGACGTGCTCGACATCGCGGGCGATGAAGCCAAGGCGGGCAAGACGCTCGGCAGCGACCTGCGGAAGGGCAAGCTCACGCTCCCGATCCTCTATCTCCTGCAGAACAGCGAACCGCAGGATCGCGAACGCATCTGCGGCACCATCCTCGGTGGCTCCGATGACGAGATCGCCTCCCTCGTGAGACGGGCGGTCGAGACCGGCGCGGTGAAGAGCGCGGTCGCCACCGCGCGGAGAATGCTCAAGGAGACGAAGTCCCAATTGAAGGCCGTCAGCGCCAACCGCTATCGCGAGGCGCTGATGACGCTCGTGAACACGCTCGACGGGATGCTCGGCCAGTTCGCGGGTTAGCCGCGACACGGCGTTTGACTCGCCTTCAAAGATCGCATTCCCTGCGGAGTCGTCTTCCGTCGGACATGAGACTCCCCTTTTTCATCCTGCTGGTCCTCGGCGCCGCCGGGATGGCTGCGGAGGCTCCAAAAGGATTTGTCGGCATCCCATGGGGCGCATCTCCGGAGGAGGCAAAGCGCGCGCTTCAGGCCCGCCCCGGCGTGAAATTTCCGGAGGACAGCGACGATTATCACATCGAACTGACGGGCGGGACGTTCGCCGGGCAGCCGGTGGAAAAATGGGTGCTTGAATTCCCCGAGCGCAAGTTCGGGTCGGCTGCCGTCAAGCTCAAGACCGACGGCAACGCGGCATCCGTTTACAACGAACTCCGCACCCAGCTCGTCTCGAAGTACGGCTCGGCGCCGACGGTGCGGAAGCTTTCCTCGGTGAGCGGAAAAAAGAATGCGGTCTATACGCCGGAGCCGCCCGGCATGCTCGGAAGCATCGCGATTTGGAAATTCCCGCCCACGATGAAGGAGAAATCGACCGTGGTGGTTTCCATCGAGCTTTCCGGCGGCGAGGGCAGGCCGGTGAACGACGGCTCGCAGCTTCTGGTCACCCTCCGCTACGTGAACGAGAGCCTGGTCGGCATCACCGCGGCGAGCTCGGCCGCGGAGGCAAAGCCGGTGCGGGTTCCCGTGAAAAAAGAGGATCTCTGAGGCTCTTCAGGCTGCGCGTTCATGGGCTCGCTGAAAATTCACGAACTCCCCTCGCAGGAACGACCGCGCGAGAAGCTCGCCGCGCTCGGAGCCGGGGCGCTGTCGGAGAGCGAACTGATCGCGATCCTCCTCCGCACCGGGGTGCAGGGCGCGAATGCGGTGGATGTGGGGCGGGAGCTCATCAAGCGATTCGGCTCGCTCGGCGGGCTCACACGCGCATCCGTGCAGGAACTCGCGGCGGTCCACGGCGTCGGGCCGGCGAAGGCCACGCAGCTCGCCGCGGCATTCGAGCTCGGGACGCGCCTCGCCCGGGAATCCCTCACCGGCATGCCGCTCGACACACCGGCCAGAATCTATGAACTGCTCGGGACGGAGATGCGGCAGCTCGGGAAGGAGAGCCTCCGCGTGGTGATGCTCGATACCAAATTGCGACTGCTCCGCACCGAGGAGGTCTCGCTCGGCAGCCTCAATGAATGCCTCGCGCATCCCCGCGAGATCCTCCGGCCGGTCGTGCTGCAAAACGCCTTCGCCTTCATCCTCGTCCACAATCACCCGAGCGGCGATCCCTCCCCGAGCGATGCCGATCGGCGCCTCACCGTCCGGATCGCCGACGCCGCGCGGCTCATGCAGGTGACTTTTTCCGATCACATCATCATCGGCAGCCCCGCGCCGGGACGCCCGTCCTACTTCAGCTTCCGCGAAGCCGGGATCCTCTGAGCGGTCCGCTCCCCCCGTGAAGTCGGGCTTGGCATCCGGCCCGTGCAGCCACTATCCACCTGCCGCGACGTGAACATCCATCCGACCGCAGTCATCCATCCGCGGGCACAGCTCGGCGAGCGCGTGAGCGTCGGCCCTTTTGCCGTGATCGAGGAGGGCGCGATCCTCGGCGACGGTTGCGTGATCCACGCGCACGCCGTCATCGGCGGAAGCGTCGCGATGGGAAAGGACAACACCGTCGGCCATGGGGCGATCCTCGGCGGCGATCCGCAGGACTTCGCTTTCAAGCCCGAAGTCCGCAGCCGCGTGAGCATCGGCGACGGCAACCGCATCCGCGAATATGTGACGGTGCATCGCGGGACCACGGAAGGCAGCGAGACGCGGATCGGCGACGCGTGCTTCCTCATGGTGGGCGCGCACCTCGCGCACAACGTCCGGCTCGGCGACGGCGTCGTCATGGCAAACAACGCGCTGCTGGGCGGCTACGTGGACGTGGCCGATCGCGTGTTCATCGGCGGTGGCTGCGTCTTTCACCAATACATCCGCATCGGCAGGCTCGCGATCTGCCAGGGCGCGTCCGCATTCAGCAAGGACATCCCGCCCTTCGTCATCGCCGCCGAGCGCAACGGTGTCGCCGGCCTGAACGTCGTCGGCCTGCGCCGCGCGGGAATCGACCCCGCCGGGCGCGCGGAGATCAAACGCGCATTCGATCTCCTCTACCGCTCCGGGCACAATGCGGCGCAGGCGCTCGCCGCGGCGGAGACGGGTGACTGGACCGAAACCGGGCGGGCCTTCTGGGATTTCGTCGCCGCGGCGAAAAAGCGGGGCTTGTGCGACTGGCTCGGCGCACGGCGGCAGCCCGGGGCGGAGTAGCCCGCCTACTCCATCCCCAGTTTCTCTTTTCCCGCGGCGGAGATCATCGTCGGGGCCCAGGGCGGATCCCAGACCACCATCACATCCGCATCCGCGACACCCGGCAGCGTGAGGATTCGCTGGCGCGCATCGGCGGCGATCGTCGGTCCCATTCCGCAGCCGGGCGCCGTGAGCGTCATCTTCACGGCCACGCGCTTGCCATTGCCCGATTCGTCATCGGCAATCACGACACCTTTGAGGATAAGGTCGGTTTTGATGGAGTCGATTTTGCCGACAACGTGCGCGGCTTTCAACTCGG
>JBEBGK010000222.1:0-6072 GCA_040081515.1 Chthoniobacteraceae bacterium | reverse complement strand
ACGCTGGGGCGCGGAACGGAAAAAGTCTCACCCGCGCGAAGAGCCCCGGCAAGTGAGCGGGCGCTCCGTGGCTCAGCCGCCGGTTGCGAATCGCACCGGATCGGTGTCCACTTGAGTCCTGCTCCGAGGGCACTCGCGTCCCATATTCACGAAAACAGAATCTCCTATGCAGACAAAAGTCCCATTCCTTGATCTGAACGCACAGCACGCTCCGCTTCGGGCCGAGATTGATCGCGCCATCGGCGAGGTCATCGACCGCAGCGCCTTTGCGGGCGGGCCGTTCGTCGCGCAGTTCGAGCAGGAGTTTGCGGCGTATTGCGACTGCCGCCACGCGATCGGGGTCGGGAACGGCACCGATGCCCTGTGGCTCGCGTTGCTGGCGATGGGTGTCGGACCGGGCGATGAAGTCATCACGGTTCCCGGGACATTCATGGCGACCGCGGAGGCGATCACCTACTGCGGAGCAAAACCGGTCTTTGTTGATATCGACGAGCGGACCTACACCATGGATCCGGCCGGGCTGTCGGATGCCTTGACCCCGAGGACGAAGGCGATCATTCCCGTCCATCTTTTCGGGCAGATCGCAGATATGGATCCGATCCTGGAGTTTGCGCGCCGGCATGGCCTCTTTGTGATCGAGGACTCGTGCCAGGCACACGGCGCGAAGTATAAAGGCAGGACGGCCGGTTCGATCGGAACTGCGGGCTGTTTCAGTTTCTATCCGGGCAAGAACCTTGGCGCTTTGGGCGAAGCGGGCGGAGTAGTCACCAATGACGACAGCTTGGCGGAGAAAATCCGCATCCTCCGGGATCACGGTCAGATCCGGAAGTATCACCACACGATGGTCGGTTGGAACGGGCGGATGGATGGCATCCAAGGAGCCGTGCTGAGCATCAAGCTCCGCCACCTTGAGAAAGGGAACGAGTTGCGCCGGGCTCACGCGGCCCGCTACGACGAGGCGTTGCGCGGCGTGGAGGGCATCACCCTTCCGTATAAGGCTCCTTATTCCCAGCACGTATATCACATCTATGCGCTCCGCGTTCAGGAACGGGATGAGTTGATGAAGACGCTGACGGATCAGGGGATCGGATGCGGCATCCACTATCCCATTCCTGTGCATCTGCAGGAAGCCTACCGCAGCCTTGGCTACGGAACGGGAGCATTTCCGATTGCGGAGCGTTGCGCGCTCGAATTCGTCTCGCTCCCGATGTATCCGGAACTGACGCCCGGCCAGATCTCGCTCGTGGCGGATGCCGTGAAACAGGCGGTGGCCGCAGCCCCGGTGGCCTGAGGCCACTTTTGTAAATTGCAGGCAATCATGACCGCTGAATCGGTGCTGGATCGGACCAAGGCTGGCCCGTCACCTCGGGGTCATCGCAGCGGGTGCGTTTCGGGATCGATGACGACCACCTTTGTTGACCCGCTTTCCGAGCCGCGCTGGGATGAGTGGATCCAGGCGCACCCGGAGGCGACCCCGTTTCATTCCACCGGCTGGGCGAAAGTCTTGTCGGCGACGTATGGGCATCGACCTTTCTACATGCGGATCGTCAGCGAGGGGAGAACGACGGCACTCGTCCCCCTGATGGAGGTCCGGAGCTGGCTGACGGGGACCCGGGGAGTCGGTCTGCCGTTTACAGATTACTGTGCCCCGCTCGTATTTGAGCGTTTGGCGGCCCCGTTGATCTTCGACGCGTTGACCGCGCTGGCTCGAGATCGCAAATGGAGATACCTCGAAGTCAGGGGTCCGTTATCTCCGAATGATGGGGCGACACCTTCGGTCGAGTTTCTCGGCCACACAGTGAGTCTCGCTGGCGGAGAGGAGAAACTTCTTGCTGGCTGCAGCAGTCCGGTGCGCCGGGCGATCCGGAAAGCGGAAAAAAGCGGCGTGTCAGTCGGGGTGTCTCAAAGCGGCGAAGCGTTGGCCGAATTCTGCCGACTCCATGCGCGGACGCGCCGGCGTCACGGCGTGCCCCCCCAGCCGGCTGCATTCTTCAGGAACATCCACAGGGAGATGATCGAGCCAGGGGCTGGATTCACAGTCGTTGCGCGACGCGAGGGCCACCCCGTGGCAGGGGCTGTTTTTCTCCGGTTTGGAGAAAAGGCCGTCTATAAATTCGGTGCATCCATCGATGAAGGACAGGAAATCAGGGCCAACAACCTCGTGATGTGGGAGGGAATCAGATTTTTGGCGGCGCAGGGTTGCGACAGCCTCGATTTCGGAAGGACGTCCGTTACGAACGAGGGGCTCAGGCACTTCAAGCTGGGATGGGGAACCCGGGAGCAGAGGCTCTGCTACTACAAGTTCGACCCGGAGGCCAAACGATGGATGACAGCGCGTGACAACGCCTCCGGACTCCATAACGTCCTGTTTCGCAGCCTGCCTCTCTTCGCCAACCGCCTTGCCGGCACCATCCTCTATCCGCATCTGGATTGAGACTCCGCGCCGCCAAGAGTTCGCAAAAAATGAACGAATTGCAGCAAGAATCCGAATTTGAATCGCCGCCATCGAGCCTGAATGCGGCTGGGATTCTTCACATCCTTTTCAAGCACAAGTGGAAGATTCTGATCTGTGCCGCGATCGGCATCATCGCCTCTGCGATTACCTATCTTCTTTGGCCTCCCGTCTACGTTTCGCAGGCGAAACTGCTCGTCCGTTACGTTGTGGACAAAAGCGCCATCGATCCGGTTGAAAGCGCCGCCGGCACGCGACGCGAAGGGGACAGCATCATCAACTCGGAAGTGGAAATCCTCACGAGTTGGGATCTGGCGGTTCAGGTCGCCGAGACGGTCGGGATTAAACGGTTTCCGGCGAAGCCCGGGAGCAAGAGCCCGTTGTTGGATGCCGCCTTCAGCATCAGCAAGGGCCTGACTGCGGTGGCCGGCAAGGGTACGAACGTCATCCTCGTCTCGTTCAAGAATCCGGATCCCGAACTCGCGATCACCGTTCTGACGGAGTTGATCGAATCGTATTTCAAGAAACATCTCGAGGTCCATCGCTCGACCGGCGCCTTTGAATTCGTCTCCCAGCAGAATCTTCTGGTCCAGGGCAACCTTCGCAACACCGAGGATCTGTTGCGGACGAAGAAAGCCGCCGCGAACGTCATCTCGCTTGAGGATAGCTTGAAGGCCGTCAATTCCGAACTCTCTGCGACGCGCGATCAACTGCATGCGGCCGAGGCGGAACTGGCCGAGCAGACCGCGATCGTGAAGCAGATGGAGCCCGCTCGTAGCGAGTCGGAAGCTGATAAGGCCGACACGAAGGACGGAAAGCCCAAGAAGGACGAGACGGTCGTCCGGCAGCCGGACAGTGGCGATGTGCTGCGATACCAATCCCTCGTCAAGAGTCTCGCTCAGGCGCGTGAAATACAATCCACCCTCTTGTCGAAATATACCTCCGAGAATCAGTTGGTGAAATCGATTCAGACGCAGATCGATGATCTTGAAAAGCAAAGGCGCGCTTTGGAGAAGCAGAATCCAGATTTGACCGCCCGGGTGCAGGAAGCGAACGCACAAGGCTCCCCCGATGATTACTCCAAGCAGCGCGGTCGCGTTGCCGGGCTGGAAGCGAAGGCTCAGGTGCTTAGGACGAGGCTTCAGGAAGTTCAGACCCGCGTCGAGAAGTTGACGGCTGCCGAACCGGAGATCAGCGAACTGGAAAGGAAGAAGCAGCTCGAGGAAAACAGTTTCAAGACTTCCTCCGCCAGCCTTGAGCGGGCGCGGATCGACGAAGCATTGGATCCCTCAAAAATGCCGAACATCAGCATGGTGCAAAAGCCATCGCCAGCGCTGCGGGACTCCGGGAAGATGCTGAAAACTGTGCTCGGTCTGGCTGCGGGCGGGCTCGCTTTTGGCATCGGTCTGGTGCTCTTGATCGAGCTTCTCTTCGATCGCAGCATCAAGCGGCCGCTTGAGATTGAGACCGCATTGGGAATTCCCTTGATGGTTTCGATTCCGAATGTTCCTCTGCGAGACCGTTTGCGTCTGAAGCGACGGACGAAGCGGGATGATTCCGAAGACCCCACGGGGGCGGTTGCATTGGTCGAATCCGATCCGACTGGTATTGGGCAATCGATCCGCCCGTTTGCCGCCGCGATCCGGGACCGGTTGATGCTCTATTTTGATCGGAAAAAGGTAGTCCACAATCCCAAGCTGGTGGCGGTCACCGGATGCTCGGGTGGGGAAGGTGCGTCCACCGTCGCGGCAGGGTTGGCAGCTGCCCTGTCGGAGACGGGGAGCGGAAAGATCCTTCTGGTGGACATGAATGTGGCCCACGCCGACCAACAGGCACTACTGGGCGGAAGGCCTACGTGCTCCCTCTCCGAGGTCATTGAGGGTGGAGGCTCCATCCCCGAGGCCGCTGATAATCTGTATCTGGCGAAGGTTCCGCCGAGCGCAGGGTCCTCCCAACTTGTCCCGAAGCGGTTCTACGATCTGGTGCCCCGGTTCAAGGCCACCGACTTTGACTACATCATCTTCGACATGCCGCCGATCGCGCAGAGCGGCGTCTCTCTCGCGATGTCGGGATTCATGGACAAGGTGCTCCTGGTGGTTGAGGCCGAACAGAGCAACCGGGATGTCGTTAAACGCGCCTATTCCGAGCTCATCGCAAGCCACGCGGATGTATCTGCCGTTGTAAACAAGACCCGCTCGTATGTCCCGAAGTGGATCGAAGACGAACAGCCGGGATCGATTGCGGTACCGACTGTTCAGCGAGATATCCCGAGCGAAGTTGCTCCTTCGGGCAGGCTGAGGGCGGCCATCCGTTCGATATTTTGGGTAGTCCTCTTTCTGGGCTTTTCGTTTTTTTTTCTCGTGATCTTTGAGCACGGATTCTCGGACCTCGGCACGAACGCGTTGAGGAAATTTAATGAGCTGAAGGGTTTCACCCAGGCACCTTCGGCGAGACCGGTGACGGTATCGGCTTCTGAAACCGCTGTCGCCAATTAGCTCCGTCAGTGCCGCGCTGGTCGGGCCTGCCGGATGTGCTGGTGAGTGATTCCTGTGTTCCGTAACTATTTTTACTACCGTCTGAAGCCGCTAATCCCGCGGCCGATACGGTTTATGGTCCGACGGTGGTTCGTGCGGCGGAAACTCAAGTACGTCCGGGATGTCTGGCCTGTGATGCCGGGTTCAGAGCGTCCGCCGGCCGGCTGGAAGGGCTGGCCGGACGGAAAGAAATTCGCCTTGGTCCTGACGCATGATGTCGAAGGCCCCGATGGCTTGGACAAATGCCGGGATCTGATGCGACTCGAGATGGAAATGGGATTCCGTTCATCGTTCAACTTCGTGCCCGAAGGCAGCTACCGGGTTTCGCCGGAACTAAGGAGTGAACTGGCGCGAAACGGATTTGAAGTTGGAATCCATGACTTGCGGCATGACGGTCGCCTGTTCGAGTCCCACTCCCGTTTCCGCGACAGCGCCGAGCGGATTAACAAGTATGTCCATGAATGGGGCGCTGCGGGATACCGGTCGGGGTTCATGATGCGGAATCTGGATTGGCTTCACGATCTCGACGTCGAGTATGACATGTCCACCTTCGACACGGACCCGTTTGAGCCACAGCCCGAAGGTGAAAGAACCATTTTCCCTTTCTGGGTGCCGGCCGGTAAATCGGACCGGTCGCGAGGTGGAAATGGCGCGGTGAACGGTCCGGAGATTTCAGCGGGCACCAATGGGCGGAAACCGGCGACGTCTCACAATGGACACGACGGATACGTCGAGATGCCCTACACGCTGCCGCAGGATTCCACTCTGTTCCTGCTATTGCGCGAAGAGAACTCGGACATCTGGAAAAGGAAGCTGGACTGGATTGCCGAGCACGGTGGGATGGCACTGGTCAATATCCATCCCGACTACATCGATTTCTCGGGCCCGGGACAGACGAATGCGAATTACCCTGCCGCTCGTGCCCGCGAGTTCCTCGATTACGTGTCAAAACGATTCGCGGGCACCTTCTGGCAGCCGCTTCCTCGCGATCTGGCAGCATGGTTTGCGCAAAACCGGCCACCCGCTTCCGGTGAGACTGACCCTTCGCAGGGCCTGCGTGGGCAGCGAGTCGGTGTAGTCGTATTC
>JBEBGK010000221.1:0-6099 GCA_040081515.1 Chthoniobacteraceae bacterium | reverse complement strand
CGCCGTCGGGGCCTTGGCCGCAGCCCCCGTCGGCCTTGAGGAAGAAGAAGCAGACCCCGGCGAGGGCGTAGCGCGGGAGGCGAGCGCCGAGGCGCAACTCGCCCGCGCCAAGGTGCAGCTCGATCTGCACATCATCCGCGCCCCGCGCGAGGGCCGCATCCTCCAGGTGAACACGCGCGCCGGCGAATACGCATCCCCCACCACGCTCGAGGCGCTCATCCTCCTCGGGCAGGTCGAGCAGCTCCAGCTCCGCGTGGACATCGACGAGGATAACGCCTCTCGCATCCAGCCCGCGATGTCCGCGAAAGCCTACATCAAAGGCCGCCGCGACGTGGAGATCCCGCTCACCTTCGTCCGCATCGAGCCCTACATCCTTCCGAAAAAATCCCTCACCGGCGAAAGCAGCGAACGCGTAGACACCCGCGTGCTGCAGATCATCTACCGCTTCGAACGACCCAAAGGCGTCGGCATCTACGCCGGCCAGCAGATGGATGTCTTCCTCGACGCCGGAAAAACCGGCGCGCCTTGAGGGAAATCGGTCGAGGAGACACCACAGCCGGAGCTACTGCCGAGAGCGCGCAGCAGATCCTTCGGGTGAGTCGCGGCCAGCGCCCGCCGGCAGCGTGGAGAGCAGTCGCTCACCGCTTCGCGGCTTTTGCCGCCTTACGGTGCGCTTCCTGGTAGTCCACGGCGCTGCGCAGTCCGGCGAGGAGTTCCCATGTCTGCAACTGCGAGGAGAGCTCGGCCAGCGCGGCGTCGGCGCCGGGGACGTCGGCCCATGTGGCGAGCCAGAGCCATTTGTAGGAATCGACCAGGTCGCGTTCGACGCCCTGTCCGCGGAAGCGGAGCGTGCCGTAGTCCAGTTGAGCACCGGCGTGTCCGGCCTGGGCGGCTTTGCCCAGCCACTCCGCGGCGCGCCCGACGTCGCCACGCACAAAGAAAAACCGGCCGAGGGTGGCCATTGATTTGGTGTCGCCCTGCCGCGCTCCATCGAGGAGCCGGGCGGTGAATTCGGCGACGGATTCCTTTTCCATGTCGGCCTTCACCCACATCGGGGTCTGGGTCTCGAAAAGCTTCGCCTTTTGAAATACCACCCACTCCTCCGCGACCTCGGCCGATGCGGCAAAGGGGATGGCTGCCAGGATGAGAAGTGCTTTTCGCATGCGGAAAAGATCGTAGCGCGGAAATCGCGCTTGCCAAGCACACGCCCGCAGCGCACTTTCCGCGCCCGCTGGAATCGGGCCGTAGTTCAGCTTGGTAGAACGCTTGAATGGGGTTCAAGAGGTCGTGGGTTCGAATCCCGCCGGCCCGACCATGCGCGGGTGGCTGTTTCACCTTGCCCTTCCGGCATGCACGCTTCAAATATCCATCGTGTCGTTGATTTCGCGTTATCCCCCCTTACTCTCAGAAGCATGAAGCTCCTCCGCTGGAAGCGATTTACGTGGGACCTTACCAAGCTGCCGGACTTTGAGTCGCGGCTGTCGTCTGCGTACACGATCCGCTCCGCCTCGCGTGAAGAGGAGAAGACGATCCATCATGTCATTTTCACGGCGTTCCGTCTCGACACGGCGTGGGGGGATTCGCTCAGCCAGGCGCGGGGGTTCATCGAGGCGCAGCTCGCGTCGAGCTTTGCGCACCGCGCGGTGCCCTGCCTCGTCGTCACGCATGGCTCGCGCATCATCGCGGCCTCGGCGCTGAACGTGAGCGAGGATGCGCCCTCGCACCTCATTTCCGGTCCGTGCGTGCTTTCCGAGTATCGCAGCCGCGGGATCGGCACGACGCTCCTTCACGAGTCGCTCGAGCATCTCAAGAACGCGGGCATCCGGACGGCGTACGGGATCTCGAAGGAGAGCGTGCCGGCGAGCCGGTTTGTGTATCCGAAATTCGGATCGACCAACAGCGACTTCGATTACGAGGCGCTGATGGCCTCGCTGTAGGGCCGGGGGAAATCGGCTACAGGAGCGGCTCTCCGTAGAGTCCCATCCACCACGCGAGCAGCTCGGGACCGGTGAAAAGCCAGACCAGTGCGCCGAGGGAAAGATAGGGCCCGAATGGGATCCGCGCAGACCAGTCGCGCCTGCCGATCACCAGCGTGAGCCCTCCGAGCAAGGCGCCGATCACGGACGCGGCCATCACGGTGAATATCACCGCCTTCCATCCGAGGAACGCACCAATGCAGGCCATGAACTTCACGTCCCCGAACCCCATCGCGTCGCGTCGGAACAATATCCGGCTCACGGTCCCATGGAATTCCTTCACGTCGTTCAAATCGTGCCGCTTCCCGTCGATCTCGAGCCATTCGTAATGGGAGCGAAGCTCGAAGTGCTCCCGGGTCTTCCCTTCAAATTCCAATCGCGGGCAGTTCATCACGAGTTCATCCTTCTCCGTGGAGAAAAGCTCGTCCCACCACATTTCGTCCGGACCCACGGTGAGCTTCGCGCGCTCGTCCTCGAGTTTCCACGTGAATGGCTGCGGCTCCTTCCATTCCAGGGTCTTCTTTCCGAAGGCCAGCTTCCCGAGGACGCTCACGACCCACAGCAGCGCAAACCCAAGGCCGGCGCCGAGCAGCGACATCAGGAATCCCCACAGGTGCGAAGTCTCGGCATGCAGAACGGGCAGCGCCGCGCTGAACAGCAAACCTGCCACCGCGCCACCCCAAGTGATTTCGTCCGGGATGATGAAGTGCTCGAAGTCGATGAACGTCGCGACGACGAGGAGCGAGATGAACACGAAGAACGGAAAGGCCAGGACCCAGGTCGCCGGGAGTTCGCCTCCGCCGAATTGCGTGATGCGCCACCATGCCCCCAGAAAGAGCAATCCGGTGAGCAACTCGACCAGCACGTATCGGACGGCGATCGGCGCACCGCAATTCCGGCATTTCCCCCGCTGCACGATCCACGTGATGAGCGGCAGGTTCGAATACCACGGGATCTGATACTTGCACTTCGGGCAGAACGATCGCCGCGGTTTGTTCACCGAAATATCCAGCGGCATCCGGTAGATGCAGACATTCAGAAAGGAACCGATGCTCGCGCCCAGCACGAAGGCAAACGTCGCAAAGAGCACCTGATAGATTTCCTGGGCTGGCACGCGCAGGAGCAAAAGCAGCGTCCGCGCCAACGTCAACGTCCCACGTCGGAATTCGGACCCGCGTTACTTCACGTGCTGGAGCAGGAAGTCCACGATCGGCTTCGGATCCTTGAGCGAATGCGGGTGGTGATTCACGCCGGGCTTGACGATGACCTCGATCGTTCCGCCCGCGGCGCGGTATTTATCCGCAAAGGGCTTCGTGTTTTCCAGGTAGGGCACGGCGTCGTCGGCGTCTCCGACGACGGAGATCACGGGGATTCCCGACTTCGCGAGCACGGCGGCCTTGTCGAGTGGATTGCCTTTGAAGTCCTTCGCTGTCTCCTCGGTGAGACCGTAGATTTCCAAGGCCTGCTTCCAGCACGCTGCATTGCCCGTCCCCTTGCCTTTCCCGCCGGGCCACGAGCGGATGTCGAGCACGGGCGCGTCCAGATACAGCGCCGCGGTCTTCGCGGGATGCGCGGCGGCGAAGTTGACCGCGTAGAGACCGCCCCGGCTGAAGCCCTCGAGAACCGCGCGCTGCGACAGGCCGAACTCGCGGGTGACGTGCCCGTGGAATTGCGCCATGAGTTCGATCGACTGCGGCGCGCCATACATGTCGCTCACCTTGAAATAAGCGACATGCCATCCGGCTTTCAGCAGCGCGATGTCGCCCTGCGGTTCATGCCCGAAAAATTCCGTGCGCCAGATCCATGGCTTGCCCGCGGCCGCGGTCGCCGGCTTCACGAGCAGCGCAGGGCGCCCGACGACGGTGAAGTCGAGCTTCTCGAATCCGTTCCATTGCGAGACGGCAGGCGTTTCAGCGCAGGCGATTGAGCAGAGAGCGAGGAGGACAGGGAGATAGTGCATGGAGAAGATTTTCGAATGGAGACAAGCGGAGACGCTCAGGCAGCGGAAGTTCGAAGGTGGGTCGAGAAAAATACTGCTCCCTATCGGCAGATTCGCGCGCTACATACTTATCGCGCTTTTTGCAATGAAGAGCCACTTCGGCGATCAGTATCCGGCGGCTGTCACCATCAACGGTGTCTGGATGCCGCTCGTCACCGAGCGACGCTGGACGCGGTATTACGCCAGTAAGAATCCGAACATGGGATTTCAGGTTTCCCGGTTTATGGATGGCTCGGCCGCAATTACGTTTGAGGATTTTGCGCGCGAGTGGCCCGACTGGAGCGGGCGGGAGCGTCAGGATTTCTGCAGCGCTTGCTCATGGCTGCACGAGCAGCCTGATTACCCCGATATTCTCCGCTACATCATGCAGCATGGCGGCCCGGAGGATTGGTCTGCCATTGCCAGTCCTGTCGGCGCACGCCTGCCACAAGACGAGGCGTTCGACCTTCTTACACGCGCCCTTCGCTCCACCGACCTCGGCATTGCCTGCAACATTGTTCAGGCCATCGCGGTGACCAAGCATCGCGATGCCGAGAGAGTGTTGCGTGCGCACCTCTCGGCGCTCTGGTCTCAACCGGCCCTTTGGGACGATGACGACTTCAGCAACCGGTTCGCTTTTGGGGCCACGTGCTGTATCAAGCACCTCATCGAGATTGGCGCGCCCCGGGAGGATTTCGCCGAGCATGTCCAGGAACTCGCGAAGCATGCGTGCGCTAGAAACCGCGACTCATGCCGTCGCTTCCTCGCCAAGTATTTCCCTTGGCTTAGCGAGCAATCAAACGCGCCCGGCAACGCCTGAGCGTCACAGGTACCCAGTCCGACAATCAATCTTCCAGCGGGTTCCGCAGCGCTGCGATGCGGGCCATCACCTGCTCGCTCAGCCGGCGATAGACCTCGCGCGAACCGCCCTCGACATCGGCGGAGGTGAAACGCATCGGCGTGTCGATGACGATGGTGATTGGCGACCTCCTCGGCCACTTTCTGTCCCTCGGGAATGCCTCGAACGCGCCGAAGATTCGCATCGGGATCACCGGTGCGAGCGTCTTCGCGATGATGAGCCCCGCGCCCGGTCGCGCCGGGAGCAGGTTCCCGTCACGGGTCCGCGTACCCTCGGGAAATACGATCGTGCATCCGCCGTCGCGAATGACACGGAGGACCGCCTTCAGCGCACCGACGTCCGCCCCTTCACGATCCACGCCGATCACGTTGATGCGCTTCAACAGGAAGCCGAGCACGGGAACGTCGAACAGGCTCTTGCGGGCGAGATAGTGAATCTCGCGGCGGCAGCAGATCCCGGCAAAAGGCGGATCGAGGAAGCTCTGGTGATTCATCGCGAGCAGCGCGGGTCCGTCCTCGATGATGTTCTCGCGCCCGTAAACGCGCAGTTGAAAGAACGAATGGGCGACGAACCTCGAGAGACTGTAGCCGATGCGGTAGGTGAGCCCCATGGACGTGACCGGCCTGCGCGCTCAAATGCCTTCCGGCAAGGCAAGCGACTTGAGCTTCAGCCGGCCGATGATCTCGCCGACGACGCCGTCGATCGTCAGGTGCGAGGAGTCCACGACATGCGCGTCCTCGGCGATCACCAGCGGGCTCATGTAGCGCGACCGGTCCTGCTGATCGCGGGCGCCGATCCTGTCGCTGAGACCCTGCCGCGCCCTGCGCACCGCCCTCACCTCGAGGGATGCGTCGATGTAAAATTTGAACGGCGTTCTCGGGAACACCACGCTGCCGATATCGCGACCTTCCATCACAGTATCGCGATCCACGGCGCACTCGCGCTGCATCTGCACGAGTAACCGGCGCACCTCGGGGATGCTTGCAATCGTCGATACGCCCTCGGTCACGGCGGCATCGGTGAGGTGTGCCGAGGGATCTTCCCCATCGATGAAAAGGGTACACTCATTCCCCGAGGTCCGGCACTCGAGTGTCGTCGAGCCCAGCAGCGCCCGCACGCGGTCGGCGTCGGCGGGATTCTGCTGATCCCGCCGCTGATCTGGCTGGGAGGCCTGATGCTGGGCTGAGCCCGGCAACCCACAGGGGGACTAATGAAGATCGCGGTCCTGAGGGAACGACGGTTCAACGAGACCCGCGTCGCGGCGACACCGGAAACGGTGAAAAAGC
>JBEBGK010000220.1:0-6104 GCA_040081515.1 Chthoniobacteraceae bacterium | reverse complement strand
CTCCAGGCCCTCGGAAAAGCGGATGCCGTCCACCGCCGTCGGGACGCTCGGGAACGTGGAGAGCACGCGCTTCGATTCCACGCCGCTCTCGTAGGCCGTGTAGCGCTTCGGATCGAATGTCTCCGTGCTCGCCATGCCGCCCGCCATCCACAGCACGATGATGCAGTCCGCGCGCGGCGTGATCTTTTCCAGCGGCTCCGCAAATAGTTGCGGCGAGCGTGCGGCCAGCGCTCCGAGCGTGGCAGCGGATGCGGTCTTCAAAAAGTCGCGACGGGTGCGAGGGAGCATGGTCAGTTGATGAGTTGGAATTCGGGGAGGTTCACGATCGCCCAGAGGAAATCGGCGAGCGCCTCCGGCTTCGGCCCGGTGCCGAGAAGTTCGAGCGCGATCTGCTTCTCATCCGCGGCAGGTTCGCGGTTGAGCAACGTGCGATAGGTGCGCGCGATCCACGCGGCGGAATCCTTCGCGGCATCGGGCTGGAGCTTCTTTGCGGCTGCATTCAGCCGGGAATCCAGGGTCGCGCCATTAGTCAGTTCGAGCGCCTGGATGGTCGTCGCAGCCGTGAGCCGCGCAGGCGTGATGATCTCGCGGTTCGGTCGATCGAGCGCCACCTGCAACGGATCGGCGGCGAGCAATGCCGCGCGGACCCTTCCAGGATGCGCAGCGGTGCTGACGGCGGGCTTCAGGATCGGGCCGAGATCGACCGGGATGTTTGCGAAGTCCTTGCGCTTCCTCGGCTCGAGCGACGGGCCCTCGTCCAGCGGCGGAACCCCGAAAGGCAGTTGCACAGCCGCGGGCCAGTCCCGGTCGGTGAGCTTCGGGTCGGACCACGTGCCATCCGGCGCCCGGAACACCTTCCACTTGCCGTCGGTGCCGATCTCCACCGGGGCCCTCTTCCCGGCGAGCGTGATGCGCGTGTGAAATGCCATGCCGGGAGTCCGGTTCAGGTGATTGATGGACTCCGGATGCTTCTCCCGCTCAGTGGTGTTCATCCCTTTCTCCGAGTGGCTCCACACGCTGATCGCGATGACGTTCTCGCCCTGCTTCAGCAGCGGTGCGATGTCGAAGATCTTCACGCGTCCGAGCCGGAAGCCGTCATTCAGCGCAACCTTGGCCGTGGCGCCATTCACCGAGAATTCGAGGCCCTGGCTCGCGGCGACCATCGCGTAGGCGTCGCTCGCGGGCTGCCCGAGGTTGAAGCGCCTGCGGAAGACGACGCGATGTCTGTCGGAATCCGGGCGCGCCTTCACCGCGCCGGGATCGCCGACCGCCTTCACCGTCGCGGCGGCGGTCAGTTGCCCCCGTGCGGACGCGATGTGCTCCGTCGCCTTCGCGATCGCCTCGTGCGCCGCGGCGAGTTGTCCGGGGCCGGTTGCGATCGCAGTCGCGGCATTCCGGCTCGCGGTCTCGAGGCTCGCGATTGCGGATGCCAGCGTGCCCCGCGCCTTCTGAATCGCACCGCGCTGAACGCCAAGGTCCAGCGGTTCATCCGTCCAGATCCAGCGCGGCATCGCGAGATCCTCCGTGCCAAAGTCGAACTCCAGCGACGACGGCAGACGCGCCCAGTCGCCGGCGAGCGACGCGACTGCGTCGCTGAATTGCTCCGCCGTCATGCGGCGTGTGAGAGGACCTTTGAAAACAAATGGCGCCCTCTCATCCACGGGTCCCTCGACAGCAGGCAGTGCATAGGCCCTCGATGTCAGAATCGTCGCGATCGTGCGCTTCAGGTCCCAGCCGTGCGCGATGAGATCCTCCGCCAGCCAGTCGAGCAGATCGCGGTTCCATGCGGGCTTTTCCATGTCATCGAGCGGTTCGACGAGGCCGCGCCCAAGCAGACGCGCCCACAGGCGGTTCACCACTGTGCGCGAGAGCCGCCCGTTCTTCGGGCTCAGCATCAACTCGGCGAGACGGCGCGTGCGCCCGTTGCGATCCGCGTTCGCGTCAATCGCCCCAATCTCCGGATACAGAAAGCGCACCTTCGCCGTCCTGCCCTGCGGTTTGTCGCAGCGCACGAGTTCGAGTTTGTCGTCGGTATAGACCGCGGCGAGGCCGTAACAGTCCGCAAGCGCCCAGTCATTGATGAAGCTGTCGTGGCACGACGCGCACTTCAGGTTCACGCCGAGGAACACCTGCGACACGCTCTGTGCCGCCTGCATGGGCGGGAGCATCGAGGCATTCACATTCCCGCGCCAAAGGATGCCGCTCGTGAATCCTTCGGTCGGCCCGTCTGGATTTACCAGCTCCGCGACGAAACGGTCGTAGGGCTTGTTGTCGCGCAGCGCCGCGTGCAGCCAGCCGGTGATCTGCTTGCGTCCGCCGTCGATGAATCCCGTGCCCTTGTAGTCGTTTCGCAGCAGGTCGTTCCAGAATGTGAGCCAGTGGTCCGCGTAGCCGCGCTTGTCCGCGAGCAGCGAGCGCACGAGCGCCGCGCGTTTGTCCGCGGCCGTGTCCCTTTCAAACGCATCGAGCTGCTCCGCGCTCGGCAGCAGACCAATCGTGTCCAGATGCACGCGCCGCGCAAACGCCGCGTCCGGCACCGGCTCCTCGGGCTTCACGCCATTCTCCGCGAAGTATCGCGCGAGCACGCGGTCCACCGGATTTCCCTCGCCCGCCGGCAGCGCGACGCTGCGCGGACGCAGGTTCTGCGGCTCCGGCTTTGCAAAAGTGATCCCGTCCGGCCACCTGGCTCCCTGATCGATCCACGCGCGCAAAAGTCCGACCTGTTCCGGAGTCCAGCGTTTCCCTCGCTGCGGCATCACGCTCTCCGGGTCCGCGCCTGCGACGAGTTCCACCACGTAGCTCTTTGCACTGTCGCCCACCGTCACCACATCCCCCGAGTCGCCCCCTTTGAGAAATGCCTCGCGCGTCTCGATTGAAAAGCCGCCGCTGTCCTTGCCCTTCCCATGACACTTGATGCAGCTCGACTCGAGCAACGGCTGGATGTCCTTCACAAAATCCACGGGCCGCTTCGCCGCAGGCGGCAAGTCCGCGGCAAATGCAGCGCCGGATACCAGGAGGAGGAGGTATTTCATCTCGGGCGGACAGTCTCCCGCATCCGCCCCCGTTGGCAAGCCGCGCGCGCCTGCGAAGGCGGATCGCGTCGTCTGTCTCGGTCGAGCAGACACCGCAAAACGCCCGGATGCCCGACCACTACCCCGCAATCGCGGGCAAGGAGGGACAGCGCGCCGCACACCGGAGCCCACAGCGATGTGCGCGGGATTGTGCCTTCCAATGAACGGCTCGACCGCAGATTGTACCGACGCAACATTCCCCCGCCATGCGTCTCCTTCCCCTCCTCATCACATTGTCCCTCCCGGCGTTCGGTGCCGACTGGCCGCAATTCCGCGGTCCCTCCGCCGATGGCGTTACGGCCGAAACGAATCTCCCGCTCACTTGGAGCGAGAAGGAGAACCTCGTCTGGCGCACCGCGCTGCCCGGCCCCGGATCGTCGAGTCCCATCGTCAGCGGCGACCGGGTATTCCTTACTTGCTATACCGGCTACGGCATCGACATCCGCGAACCGGGCGAGATGAGCAACCTGACGCGCCACGCGCTCTGCCTCGATCGGCGCACCGGGAAGATTCTCTGGAATCACCCCATCAAGGCCACCTTGCCCGAGACGCCCTTCACCGGCACCTACATCACCACACACGGCTATGCATCCAGTTCGCCGGTCACCGACGGAAAGAACGTGTACTTCTTCATGGCGAATGCAGGCGTGCATGCATTCACCGTCGATGGCAGGAAGGCGTGGTCGGTGAGCGTCGGGGACAAGGCGCATCAGTGGGGCGCCGGATCTTCGCCCATCCTGTATGGCGACCTGCTCATCGTGAATGCCGCCCACGAGAGCAACCAGCTGCTCGCACTCGATCGCACGACGGGCAGGACAGTGTGGAGCGCCGCGGGTTTCCCCGCTTCGTGGAATACGCCGACCATCGTAAAGGTGGCCGGCCACGACGAACTCGTGGTGAGTGCCAATGCACGGCTTCGCGCCTTCGATCCGAAGACCGGCGGCGAGCTGTGGTCGTGCGAGGGCATCAAGGCCGCGGAGCTGTGCCCGTCGGTCGTTGCGCACGACGGCGTCATCTTCATCCTCGGCGCTCCGAACGGCCAGTCCATGGCGGTGCGCGCAGGGGGAAAAGGCGACGTGAGCGCGACGCACATCGTCTGGCGGACACCGAAGGGCTCAAACGTCGGATCGCCCGTCTATCGCGACGGGCATCTCTATTTCATCAATGACTCCCGCGGCATTGCAGTGTGCCTCGATGCGAAAACGGGCGACGTCATCTATGAGCAGCCCATCGCCCCTCAGAAGCGTGACCGCTGGTATTCCACGCCACTGCTAAGCGGCGACCGGCTCTACTGCGTGAGCCGCCAGTCCGGCACCTTCGTTCTCGCCGCAAAGCCGCGGTTTGAAATCCTCGCCACCAACGTCATCGCGGACGATGACAGCGTCACGAATGCGAGTCCCGCTGTCTCCGGCGGGCAGATTTTCCTCCGCTCGAACAAGTTTGCCTACTGCTTCGGAATTCGAAAATGAGCCGTCTGACCACGATGCAATCCTTCCTGCGCCATCTTCTGCTCCTGCCCGGCGTCCTCTGTCTGTTCCTTGCACCAGCCCGATCCGCGGACCGGCCAAAGCCGAACTTCATCATCATCTTCGCCGACGATCTCGGCTATGGGGACCTCGGGTGCTACGGGCACCCGAGCATCCGCACGCCGAACCTCGACCGCATGGCGGCGGAGGGCGTGCGCTTCACGGATTTCTACGTCGCGGCGGAGGTGTGCACGCCGAGCCGGGCGGCGCTGCTCACGGGGCGCTATCCGATCCGCAGCGGGATGTGCCATTCGCAGTTCCGTGTCCTGCGGAACAACTCGACCGGGTATTTGCCAGACGATGAAATCACCATCGCCTCGCTGCTCAAGAAGCAGGGCTACGCGACGGGCGCGGTGGGAAAATGGCATCTCGGCAACTGGATGAACAACCCGGCGGGCCACCCGACGAGACACGGCTTCGATTCCTATTTCGGCCTGCCGCACTCGAACGACATGAACCCCACCGGCCCGCGGCCGAAGGACGAGGACAACAAGGAAGACCCGGACCCGAAATGGTTCATCGCGCCACTCTTCGACGGCGAGAAGCTCATCGAGCAACCCGCCGACCAGACCACACTCACGCGCCGCTACACCGAGCAGGCGGTGAAGTTCATCGGCGAGAAAAAGGGCGGGCCGTTCTTTCTCTACTTCCCGCACACCTTCCCGCACACACCGCTCTTCGCATCGGAAAAATTCCGCAACAAGTCGCCACGCGGACGCTACGGCGACGTCGTCGAGGAACTCGACTGGGCCGTGGGCCAGATCCTCGACACGCTGCGCGCCGAGGGGCTGGACAAGAACACGTTCGTCTTCTTCACCAGCGACAACGGCCCGTGGCTCATCCGCGGCCTCGCGGGCGGCAGCGCCGGCCTGCTGCGCGACGGCAAGGGCAGCACCTGGGAAGGCGGCATGCGCGTGCCCGCAATCGCGTCGTGGCCCGGAAAAATCCCCGCGGGGAAAGTCTGCCACGAAGTCGCGACCTCGATGGACCTGCTGCCGACGATCGCGAAATTCGCCGGGACGGAGACGCCGCGGGATCGCGAGATGGACGGCGTGGACATCGCACCGCTGCTCACCGGAAAAGGGCGCGATCTCATGGACCTTCCGAAGGGCAGCACGATGCTCATGAACGGACGCGTCGAGCGGGATGCCTTCTGCTACTACCGCGGCACGGAGCTGTTCGCCGCACGGCTGGGGAAATGGAAGGCGCACTTCATCACGCAGCCTGCCTACGGCGCGCCAAAGTCCGAGCCGCACGTTCCGGCACTGCTCTTCAATCTCGAAGCCGATCCCGGCGAATCATTCGATGTCGCCGCAAAGCATCCCGACGTGATCGAGAAAATCAAAGCCGCGGTCGAAAAGCACAAGGCATCCGTCAAGCCGGTGAAAAACCAGCTCGTGGACACGGTGGCGAAATAGCTCGTAGCCGCCGACGTGAGGAGGCGGGCTGATCCGTTTCTCCAAGCTTCGAGTTCGCCGCTCCGCGTCTGGATGGCCCGCCTCCTCAC
>JBEBGK010000219.1:0-6106 GCA_040081515.1 Chthoniobacteraceae bacterium | reverse complement strand
CGACACCTACCGCACGGCGATGGCCGAGATGAGCGTCGGCTGCGAATCGTGCCACGGCCCGATGAAGGCGCACGTCGAGTGGCGGAAACAATATCCGCAATCGAAGGAAGCCGATCCCACCTTGAAGAAACCGAGCCGCGATCAGGCGTTCGACACTT
This sequence comes from Chthoniobacteraceae bacterium, assembly GCA_040081515.1. Classification (GTDB taxonomy): domain Bacteria; phylum Verrucomicrobiota; class Verrucomicrobiia; order Chthoniobacterales; family Chthoniobacteraceae; genus SXWH01. The sequence continues at coordinate 5,948 of JBEBGK010000219.1, read as the reverse complement.
GCGGCTCGTGCCATGCGCGGCGACGCGAACTGACCGGCGACTTCGTTCCCGGGGACACGTTCGGGCAGCATTTCCAGCTCACGACGGTGGATGAAAGCGACCTCTACTTTCCCGACGGGCAGGTGCGCGACGAGCTTTACGAATATGGTTCCTTTCACGGGAGCAAGATGCACACGGCAGGCGTGCGCTGCGTGGATTGCCACGACGCGCATCGTGCGAAACCGCGCGTGGCCGGGAATGACCTCTGCATGCGCTGCCACACCGGGGCGCCGGGGCAGATTCCCGGAAGCACGGTGCTCGCGCCGGTGGTCGATCCGGTGGCGCACAGCTTTCATCAGGCGGGAAGCACCGGCGCGCAATGCGTGGGCTGCCACATGCCGGTGACCACCTACATGCAGCGCCATCCGCGGCATGACCATGGCTTCACGATTCCCGATCCGCTCCTCTCCAAGCAACATGGCGTCCCCAATGCATGCAATCGCTGCCACACGGACAAGGATGCGGACTGGGCGCTCGCTGCGAGCGAGAAGTGGTGGGGCGAGAAACTGAAACGCCCGTCGCGCGAACGAAGCCAGCGGATCGCCGAGGCCCGCGCAGGCAATCCTGCCGCGAGCGAGCCGCTCCTCGCGATCCTTCGCAGTGAACCGAATCCGTTTTGGAAGGCATCTCTAATCCGAATCCTCGGTGCTTGGGGAAATGACGCAGCCGTTTCGCGGGCTTTTCTCGAATACGCGCAGCATCCCGATCCGCTGGTCCGCACGGCGGCCGTCCAGCAACTGGAACCGCTCGCGTCCCGCCAGCCGGACGCGACGCGGCAAGTCCTCGCACGCCGGCTGGAGGATGTGGAGCGGAGCGTGCGGGTCGCCGCCGTATCCGCCTTGCGCGAGTCGCCGGAGCCGGGCTCCCGCGCGGGACGCGAGCTTGCGCATACACTGGATCTCGGCGCGGATCAGCCGACCGGTCAGCTCCAGAAGGGCGTCTGGGCACAGGCACACGGGGACACCGCGGGGGCCCTCCGCCATTTCGAGCGCGCAGTGTCGTGGGACCCAAACTCGGGCGGGATCCGGCACGAGTATGCCGTGTTGCTCAGTTCACTCGGACGGCCCCAGGACGCGCTGAAGCAGATGGAGGAGGCAGTGCGCCTGGAACCGAAACAGGCGGAGTTCCGATTCAAGCTCGCGCTCGCGTGGAATGAGACCGGCAGCCTCCAAAACGCGGTGCGCGAATTCGAGGAAGCCGTGAAGCTGGACGGGCGGCACACACGGGCGTGGTACAACTTGGGACTCGCACGCAGCGCCCTCGGTGAACCCGATGCCGCAATCACAGCGCTGCGCAAAGCCGAGCACGCCGACCCGCGGGATGCGCGAATCCCGTACGCCCTTGCAACAATCCACCTGCGCCAGCGGCAGGCACCGGAAGCGCGCGCAGCCCTGCAGCGGGCGATCACGCTTCAGCCAAACTATCCGGAAGCGAGACAACTGCTTCAGTCGATGGGGCCATAGCCATGTCGGAAGACGGCGCTACAGCGGGCGGCCGGTGAGTCGCTCGTATGCGTCGAGGTATTTTGCGCTCGTCCTCGCCACGACGTCGGCCGGAAGCGGCGGCGCAGGCGGGGTTTTGTTCCAGTCGAGCGTCTCGAGGTAGTCGCGGACGAATTGCTTGTCGAAACTTGGAGGGCTGATCCCGATACGATATTCATTCGCAGGCCAGTAGCGCGAACTGTCCGGTGTCATCACTTCGTCGATCAGGATCACGCGGCCGTCGAGCAGCCCGAATTCGAATTTCGTATCGGCGAGGATGATCCCGCGCTCCGCGGCGTGCGCGCGGCCTTCCTCGTAGATGCGGATCGCGAGGTCGCGCGCCTGCTTCGCGACGCTTTCGCCGCAAAGGCGGACGCATTCCTCCCACCCGATGTTTTCATCGTGGCCGGTCGCGGCCTTTGTCGCGGGGGTGAAGATGGTCTGCGGCAGTTTTTCCGCCTGCTGCAGACCGGCGGGCAACGCGATGCCGCACACGGCGCCGGTGCGCTGATAGTCCTTCCAGCCCGAGCCAATGAGGTAGCCGCGCACGACGCATTCGACGGGCAGCGGCTTGGCTTTGCGCACGATCATCGAGCGGCCCCGAAGTTGTTCCTCAAAAGGCTTCAGCGTCGCGGGGAATTTTGCGAAGTCGGCGGTGATCACGTGACTCTCGACGAACGTCATCCTTCCAAACCAGAACGCGGAGAGCTGCGTGAGCACCTCGCCTTTGCGCGGGATGGCATTCGGCAGGATGCAGTCGAAGGCCGAGATACGATCGGTGGCGACGAAGAGCAGGTGTTCGCCGAGGTCGAAAATCTCGCGCACTTTTCCGCTCGCGACTTTGCGGATGCCGGGAAGATCAAGAGTGAGCAAATCCATGACGGATGCCGAATGGCGGAAGCGCCGGCGGTTGTCGAGCCAGTCGCGCGGCGAATCCTCAGAATCGCGTCTTGATCTTGCAGGCCCGGAGGACGCACCAGCCCCGCAACGCCTCGTAGAGCGTGAAGGCGCCGGCAATCGCGAGCACCCACGGCCAGAGCGCGACTCCCTCCCTGTGGAGGAAAAATGCCGCGCCCAGCATGACGAGCGCGGCGACGCCGCGGAAGATCCGTCCCCGCGTTTCGATGTTGGCAGCCCAGAAGCTCATGCCCACGGCATTGCCCGCAAACCCGGCCAGATGCAACGTCGCACTGCGGGTCCGTGCGATCGAAGCGCCGGGTCTTTCTCCCGCTATGAGCCGAGATTCGCCGAGCGATAGAGCTGCGCGTAGCGGCCACCGCGCAGGACCAATTCCGCCCCCTTCCCTTCTTCCAGGACGGTTCCGTCGCCGAGCACCACGATCTTATCCACGCGGTGCACCGTGGCGATGCGGTGGGTGATGATGAGCGTCGTGCGGCCACGCATGAGTTCCTCGAGCGTGCTCATGATGGCGGCCTCCGTCGTCGGATCGAGGGCGCTCGTCGGCTCGTCGAGGATGAGCACCGGCGCGTTCTTGAGAAATGCACGCGCGATCCCGATGCGCTGCCGCTGGCCGACGCTGAGGTGCCCGCCGCGCTCGCCGACCTGGCTGCGGTAACCGTCGGGCATCGCCATGATGAACTCATGCGCCTGCGCGCGTTTCGCCGCCTCGATGATCTCCGCGTCGCTCGCGTCGGGGCGGCCGTAGGCGATGTTCTCCCGCACCGTGGTGGAGAAAAGCAGCGTGTCCTGGAGCACGATGCTGATGCAGCTGCGCAGCGACTTTTTCGTGAACTCCCGCAGATCATGCCCGTCGAGCAGAATCCGCCCCGCCGTGGGATCGTAGAATCTGGGCACCAGGGAGAGCAGCGTGCTCTTGCCGGCCCCGGTGCCGCCGACAAAGGCGACCGTCTGCCCCGGCTCGATGCCGACATTCACGTGCTGCAGGATCGGCCGTTCGGCGCTGTAGCCAAACGCCACGTCCTCGAACACCAGCCGTCCCTGCGTTTGCGTGAGCATTTTCGCACCCGGTCGATCCGGCACGTCGTCCTCGCGGTCGAGCACCTCGAAGCACCTCTGGACGCCGGCCGCCGCGCTCTGCAACGCCCAGGCAACGTGCGTGAGCGCCTCGAGCGGCTGGTAGAGCATGAGCAGCAGCGTCGAGAGATACCAGATCTGCCCGATCGTGAGGCGCCCCTCCATCACGTGGCGCGCACCGACGTAGAACATCACCGCCGAACTCGCCGCGACCAGGGTCCCCACCAGCAGCGAACTTTTCATCGAGGTCGCATTCAGGCGCAGGTTCGCCTCCAGGCTGCCGTGGGCGCGGGCCTTGAACTGCCCCACCTCGTGCTCCTCACGCCCGAAGGCCTGCACCATTTTCACCGAGCTGAGGCCCTCCTGCGCCACCGTGAGCACGGCGCTTTCCCGCTCGGCGATCTCGGTGGACTCATCCCGGATCCGTTTCGCGTACAGTTGAATCGTCAGCACCATCAGCGGCACCACCGCCAGCGACAGGAGGGCGATCTGCCAGTCGAAGATCCAGATGGTGCCGAACGTAGCGAGCAGGCCGACCGCGGATTGAAAGACGAAGAACCACTTGCTGTAGATCGCCTGGATGCTCTGCGAATCGTAAGCGACCCGGAAGCTGCTGTCTGAGCTGCGACGCTCATCGTGAAACTTCAGCGGTAGCGCGTGCAGGCAGGCATAGATCTCGGTGCGCAATCGCAGCAGTGAACGCAGGCCCACGCGCAGCGTGATGATGCTCACGAGATAGCCGATGCCCCCGGCGAGGATATGCAGCACGACCATCAACGCACACACCGCCGCGAGAATGACCGGCAGGCTCCACATGCCCAGGTCGTAGCCCCAGAGTTCCAAACCGCGCCCGTCATGCGCCGACGCCGGCAGGATTCTATCGACGATGAACGCGAGCGGCCAGGGCCGCAGCAAATTGAAAGCATTCCCGACGAGCGTGAGAAGCATCGCGGCCGCAGTCGCGCCGATATGGGGGCGGAAATAGGCGAGCGCTCGGCGGTGGACGGACATTCCTCGCAATACGTTCCCTGCAAAGGCGCCTTTGGCAATCGCAGAGCCTCGACATCCCTCGAATGGACGGGCGAACGGCCCTCTACCGAACATATCCGGCACGGAAAAATCGAATCACCCACCCGGAAAGGGAAAAATTCCTACTTCCTTTACATCGTAAAGCACTCTGCCGGAGGCCCTTCAAAGAAGCCGGCATGACGCTTGAGTGCTTACTGCTCAAGTAACTCCGCGACAGATTTTTACCACACCTCACCAGCGTCCCGGATCCGATGAAAAGAATTTTATCCACAATTGAACAAATCCGCTGCGCAACCGTCAGACGTAATACAATCAGAACACCAAAGCGAAGCTGGCACGCCCACTGCTAGATAAAGAACTGAGAACCCTAAAAAACATCCCACTCCACTCCAAAATGAAAAAATCCCTCAAGTCCTCCAGCCGCACTCCAATGACCTTCGGTGACCTCGTTGTCGCTGTCAGCAATTGCAGCCGCAACCTCAATGAGACCGCCGCCGCGGTCGCCGACCTTCTCGAAAGCGGCCGGGTGCGCCTCACGAACAACGGGCGCACAATCCGGGCGCGCGTCGCCTAGGCAGCCGGAAAGTCTTCAATCAATCCCAACCCCCCGCCAACATGAAAAAACCCCTCAAAATCGCACATCGGAACTATACACTCGGCGACCTCATCCTCGCCGTGAGCAGCCACAGCCGCAGCAACAGGGAAACCCTCGCGGCCGTCACCGACCTGATCGAAAGCGGCCGCGTCCGCTTCCAGGCCGGACATCGGAAGCTCCGCGGCCACGTGGTGTAATCAAGCGCCCCGGGCCGCAGCAGCGGTTTCTTCCGGTCGGCACCGCGTTGGATTCCGCGCGCGAAGCTCATCTTTTACAAAAGACCCCGTCGATGGCCGGTTGGCCGCGGCGGGGTAAGCTTTTGAAGGCCAGCGCCGGGCTGCGGCATGTGGAGGGCGCCCCCGCGAAGCAGCCGCATCGGATGCGCATGAGAACGGCACACTTCGCAGTTGGAACTCGCGACCCGGATGGTCGATGATTCCGGGCCAAAGATGCTCGCCCAACTCGTCAACGTCACCAAGTCCTACACTTCGAGCGCCGGAGCCGTCCCGGTGCTCAACGGCGTCACCCTCGATATCACCGAAGGCGAGACCGTCGCATTCGTCGGACCCAGCGGTTCCGGGAAAAGCACCCTCCTCAATCTGCTCGGCGCCCTCGACCGGCCGGACTCCGGCGAAATCTGTGTCGCCGGAAAAGACCTCACGAAGCTCGATCCCATTCAGCTATCCGAATACCGCAACACGATGGTCGGCTTCATCTTCCAGCTCCACCATCTCCTGCCGCAGTGCACGGTGATGGAGAATGTCATCGTCCCCACGCTCGCGCGGCGGGACGCCGATCGCCCGGCGGTC
>JBEBGK010001170.1:0-1500 GCA_040081515.1 Chthoniobacteraceae bacterium | reverse complement strand
CTTGTCCGTCGGTGAAGAAGAAACGAAAGGCAACGAGCTGACCCGCGACGCGCACCAACTGCTCAAGGCCTCGCTGCTCCCGTTCATCGGGAACGTCGAGGCGCGTGGCATGTACGCCGGCACGGCGGACGTGATCGTGTGTGACGGCTTCACCGGGAATGTGGCGCTCAAGACGAGCGAGGGGCTCGTGGAGGTCGTCGAGGAACTGCTCGGCGAAGAGTTGGCGAGCACGTATACAATGCGACTGGGATCGCTGCTCACGCGCCGCGCGCTGCGTCGGTTCCGTCGGCGTGTGGATTACTCGGAGTACGGCGGCGCCCCGCTCCTCGGTGTCGCGGGTCTGGCCATCGTGGGTCACGGACGTTCGAGCGCGAAGGCCGTGCGCAACGCGGTCGCGATGGCATACCGGTTCGCCGCGAGCCGGTTCATCGAGCGCGTTGAAGGGGACATCGCGGCAGCGGCGGTATCTCACCAGTGATCGCGTTCATTTTTCCAGGACAAGGCTCACAAAAGGTCGGCATGGGGCAGGCGCTCGCCGAGGCCTTCCCGACTTGCCGTCAGACCTTCGCCGAGGCCGACGAGGCACTCGGCTCGTCGCTCAGCCGGATTTGCTTCGAAGGGCCCGAGCACACGCTGACGCTCACCGAGAACACGCAACCGGCCATCCTGGCTGTGAGCACAGCGGCTTACCGGCTGCTGGAGTCGCGTGGGTTCGCACCCGCCTTCGTCGCCGGACACAGCCTGGGCGAGTACTCCGCGAACGTCGCGGCCGGGACCTTCGGCTTTGCCGACGCGTTGCGGACCGTCCGGCGCCGCGGCCAGTACATGCAGGAAGCCGTCCCCGTGGGCACCGGCGCGATGTCCGCGATCCTCGGGCTGGACGCGGAACAGGTCATGGCCGCCTGCGCCGACGCGGCACAGGGCGCGGTGGTCGGCGCCGCCAACCTCAATGGCGCAGGACAGGTGGTGATTGCCGGCGAGGCAGCAGCCGTCGCACGAGCCGGCGAGGCGGCCAAAGCCCGTGGTGCGAAGCGGGTCATTCCGCTCACCGTGAGCGCCCCGTTCCACTGCGCGCTCATGCAGCCCGCCCAGGAGCGACTGGCACCGGAGCTTCGCGCCTTGACGACGGCCCGTCCCCGCATGCCGATTGTGGCGAACGTGGATGCCGAGCCGAAGACGCAGGCCGCCGATGCGATCGAGGCGCTCGTCGCGCAGGTCTCGGCGCCGGTGCGGTGGGAGGCGGTGGTTCGCCGTCTTGCGTCCGCGGGCGTCACAACGTATGTTGAGGTGGGCCCGGGGACGGTCTTGAGCGGGCTCGTCCGAAAGATTCACCGCGAGGCGACAGTGGTCTCGATCGAGAAGCCCGCGGATCTCGATGCCGTGGAAGCCGCGATCTCTGGAGCGGCGGCCGCCCGGACGGCGGGGGCGTAAAGCGGCATGTTCGAGTTGACCGGTAAGATCGCGCTCGTGACCGATGCCGCGAGAGGCACCGGTCACGAG
>JBEBGK010000218.1:0-6131 GCA_040081515.1 Chthoniobacteraceae bacterium | reverse complement strand
CGATCCGGCCTACGAGAAACTCCGCGCCGGCCACCTCGCCGAGCTGCGCGCGGTGGACGAAAAATTCGCGCGGCACGTGAGCCTCGCCGTGTGGATGGGCACGCGCGTGTGGATTCCTTATCCGCCGGAAATCGTCGAGAGCCTCATGAAGCGCCGCTTCTTTTCCCGCAAGGTGACCGACGAACGCCGCAAGGTGCAGAAAAAGCTCGTCACCGCCGAACTCCAGCCCGGCGCGCCGCCCCGCGCCCATGTGCTGCGCGACAAGCCCGCGCCCGTCACGCCGCGCGTCTTCATCCGTGGAAACGCCGCGCGCCCCGGCGAGACCGTGCCCCGGCGTTTTCCATCGTTCCTCGGCGGGGAAGCGAAACCCTTCACGCAGGGCAGCGGCCGCCTCGAGCTCGCGCGCGCCATCGCCGACCCGGCCAACCCGCTCACCGCGCGCGTCATCGCGAATCGCGTGTGGATGCATCACTTCGGAAAAGGGCTCGTCGCCACGCCGGGCGACTTTGGCGTCCGCAGCGAACCGCCGGTGCAGCGCGATCTGCTCGACTGGCTCGCGGCCAGTCTCATCGAGGACGGTTGGTCGCTGAAGAAACTGCACCGGAAAATCCTCCTCAGCAGCGCGTGGATGCAGGACTCCGCGCCGTCGGTACAGCCGGGCGCGCCGGACCTGCAATCCATCGATGCCGAGAACTGGCTGCTCTCGCACCAGAATCGCCGGCGCCTCGACTGGGAATCGCTCCACGATTCGCTGCTCGCCGTCACGGGCGATCTCGACACGACGCTCGGCGGCCGTCCGGTGAAGCTCTTTGATCCGCCCTTCCCGAAACGGCGCGCGGTGTACGCCTACATCGACCGGCAGAATCTCCCCGCAACGCTGCGCACCTTCGACTTCGCGAGCCCGGATCTCATGAATCCGCAGCGCGCCGTGACCAGCGTGCCGCAGCAGGCGCTCTTCATGATGAACAGCCCCTTCGTCCTCGCGCAGGCGCAGGCGCTCGCGGACGATCCGGAATTCGACTCCTCGGGCGTGGAGGAGCGCCAGGTGCAACTGCTCTACGAACGGATCCTCAACCGCAAGGCCGCGCCCGGGGAAGTCGCCGCCGCGATCGAGTTCGTGAAGACCGCGCAAGCCACGCCGCCGCCGCCGCCCGCCGCACCCGTGTGGCAGTATGGCTACGGCACTTGCGACGCCGGCACGAAGAGCGTCACCTTCACTCCCCTTCCCCACTGGACCGGCAGCGCGTGGCAGGGAGGCGCAAAGCTCCCGGACAAAACGCTCGGCTGGGTCCACCTCCATGCCGACGGCGGCCACCCCGCGCGCGACCTCGCCGCGATCCGCCGCTTCACCGCGCCGCGCGACATCACCGCCACGCTCGGCGGGCGCGTCCATCGCGCGGCGACCGCCGGCGATGGCGTCCTCGCGCGGATCGTCAGCAGCCGGCAGGGACAGCTCGCCGAGTTCGTCGTCGGGCCGAAATCAACCGTCCCGGTCCCGCTCGCGAAGGTCGAACTCAAGGCGGGAGAAATGCTCGACTTCGTCATCGAGAGCCGCGGCGATGAGAACAGCGATTCCTTCGAGTGGCGCCCCGTGCTGACGGTGTCCGAGGGGATCGAGTTCAGCGCGAAGAACCAGTTCGCCGGCCCGGTTCCGAAAAACCTGCCCCTCACCCCTTGGGAAAAGCTCGCGCAGGTGCTCCTCGAGACGAACGAGTTCGCATTCGTGGACTGACGCCCCATCCGCGGCCGACGCCGGAGAAAATGCGTGCCTTTGCCGCCATGGATCAGCCTACGCTCCGGCGTGCAGCAACCCTCCCGAAAACCATTCGCGCGGATCGCGGTGCCGGAAGGCTTCGACCGCGACGAGCCGCAACTGGTCGGGGTCTCGGGCGGACGCGACTCGATCGCGCTGCTGCACTGGATGCACGCGAACGGTTTCCGAAAGACGATCGCCTGTCACCTCGACCACCGGCTGCGCCCGGAAAGCGACGACGATGCCGCGTTCGTCCGGCAATTCGCGGCGGACCTCGGCCTCGATTGCGTCCTCGGCTCCGCGGATGTCCGCGCGCTGGCAAAGCACGGGAAGCTTTCGATCGAGACCGCTGCGCGCGAGTCGCGCTACGACTTCTTCGCGCGGACCGCCCACGGGCGGAACTGCCGCAGGCTCTTCCTCGCCCATCACGCCGACGACCAGGTGGAGACATTCCTGCACAATCTCCTGCGCGGCGCGGGACCCGGCGGGCTCGGCGGGATGGGCGCGGTTTCCACCCGTGAAATCCCCGGGGAGGAACTGATCGTCGCGCGACCGCTCCTCGAGATCTGGCGCGATGAAATCGACGCCTACATCGCCGCGCACCGCCTGCCCTTCCGCGAGGATGCCTCGAATGCGGACCCCGCGTTCACGCGCAACCGCCTCCGCCATTCCGTGCTGCCCGGTCTCTCGAAGGCGATGGGACGCGACGTGCGCCCGGTCCTGCTGCGCACCGCGGAGATGCTCCGGGCCGAGGATGAATTCCTCGCCGCCCAGCCCGAACTCCGCGGAGCGCCCGACGCCCTCCCCGTGGCCACGCTCCGGTCGCTCCCGCTTGCGCTCCAGCGCCGCCTCATCCTCACGTGGCTTCGCAGGCATGGTGTCGCGAGCTGCGGATTCGCCGAGGTCGAAGGCGTCCGCTCGCTGCTCGGGACACGCCCCGCAAAGATCAACCTCCCCGGCGGCCTGTGCGCCCGGCGCCGCGAAAAACGGATCTTCATCGCCCCGCAATGATCCCGGCAAGCGGGCCCGCTCGATGCTCGACGGGAGGCGCGCGCTGATGCAATCAATCCCCCCGTGATCGTCGCTCCCGCTGTCGCCTCCGTTTTGAATCACCCCGCCGTGCTCACGGCGCTGTGCGCGGCGCCGGTGATCTATCTGGCCACCCTCGCGTTCGGGCGATGGCTGAAGCGGAAATACGAGGCGCCCCTCGGGCTGATGTTCCAGATTTTCTGCATCGCGCTGGCCGCGTACGTGCCGCTTCGCGCGCTCCACGCGGTGGAGCACCCGGATGGCAACCCGCAAGGCATGGCGCGGGTCTGGCACGATGAGGGCATCCGCAATTTTCAGGCGGTGCTCATCGTGCTCGGCGTAATCTTCGCGCTCCAGTTGATGCGCCGCTTCTACTGGCAGCGCTGGTTTGCGAAGCGGCATGGCGCGGAGGCTCCTAAACTCCTCCAGCAGGTGTTCGGCTTCGTCGCGTTCTGCGTGGCAGTCGCGCTGGTGCTGAAGCTGGGCTACGGCCTCCCGGTGGATACCTTCCTCGCCGGGTCCGGCGTGGTCGCGCTGGTCCTCGGTTTCGCGATGCAGGAGACGCTTGCGAACATCATCTCGGGCATCGCCCTGCAGATCGGCAAGCCGTTCCAGGTGGGCGACTGGTTGATCATCGAGACGTATCGCGCCGAGGTCATGGAGCTGAACTGGCGCTCGACCAAGCTCCGGACGAACGACGACATCTACCTCGACATCCCGAACAAGACGGTCGTTTCGCATACGATCACCAATCTCAGTTACCCGACGAAAACCCACTCGAACCGGATTCGCGTCGGTTTCGAATACAGGACTCCGCCGAACAAGGTGCGGGAGATCCTGCTCCGCGCGGCCACGAACGCTCCGTTTGTCGAGGAGACACCGCCTCCGAAGGTCTTCCTCCGCGAATTCGGGGATTCGGCGGTCATCTACGAAATCAAGTACAGCCTCGACAATGAACGTCACTTTAACGACGTCGAAGACGCCATCCGGACCAACATCTGGTACGAGGCCCGGCGTGAGGGCCTGACGGTGCCCTTCCCGACGCGCACAGTGGAAATCCGGCGCACCGTGGCCAGTGCGGGCCCGGGCTCCGGGGACTTGCGCGAACTGATCTCCAGCCAGCCGTTGCTGGCACCGCTCGACCTGGATCAGAAGGACTGGCTCCTCGAACGCTCGAAAATCATCCGCTTCGGGCGCGGGGAAAAAATCATCCGTCAGGGAAGCGAGGGCTGCTCGATGTTTGTCATCGTCCACGGGGAACTCGATGTCATCGTCCACGCGAACGGCACCGACACCGTCGTCGCCACGCTCCGGCAGGGGGAGGCATTCGGGGAAATGTGCCTCCTCACCGGCGAGAAACGGACCGCGACGGTAATCGCGAAGACCGACTGCGACCTCTGGGAAATCAGCCGCGCGCTCCTCCAGCCGTTGATGCAGGAGAATTCAGGGCTCGCCGAGCGGCTGAGCGAACTGCTCGCGCGACGGCGGATGGAGACCGAGGGGGTTCTCGCCGCGCAAACGCCGGCTCAGGTCATGGAGGAAAAGCGCGCGGAATACATGCTCGGCTTCCGCCAGAAGATCCGGTCGCTCTTCCAGATCTAGCTTTTCCCCGGGCCGGCGCCCCAGCGAAACGCCCCCGGCACCGGCAGCCCGATCTGATCGAGGATGCGATGCACCACCGTGTCCGCGACCTCCGCGACCGTCTGCGGACGGCTGTAAAAACCGGGGCTTGCAGGCATCACGATCGCGCCTGCCTCGATCAATGTCGCCACGTTGCGCGCGTGGATCAGATTCCACGGCGTCTCGCGCGGGACGAGGATCAGCTTCCGCCGCTCCTTCAGGAACACATCCGCCGCGCGGAGGATGTTCGTGTCACTCGTCCCCGCCGCGATCCGGCCGAGCGTGCCCATCGAGCACGGCACCACCACCATCGCGTCGAACGGCGAAGACCCGCTGACGAACGGGACATTCATCGTCTTGTCCCCGTGCTCGTGCACGCCCTCCGGCACTTTGAGCGCATCGATCTCCTCGTGGATCACCTGTTTTGCAAACGGACTCAGGACGAGGTGCACCTCGTGCGCCCGGGCGTCGATTTGATCCAGCAGGCGCTGGAGATAAATCGCGCCGCTCGCCCCCGTGCCGGCAATGACGATTCTCATGCCTCGTCATATGCGCGGAGGAAGTCGTCCCGCGCAATGCCGCTCTGCGTCAAAATCGCCCGCAACACACGATCCATCGGCGCATCAACCGGAAACTTCGGCACGGCACGGATTCGTTACGCCGGCACGGCGGCCTCGGCGACAAAGGCCTCGAGCACCGGGCTGTCGTCCACCGCTGCAAGCGACTCCGGCCCGAAAGTCTCGACGTGAAACGCAATGGCCGAACGCACATCCGACAAGGCCTCCTCGTAACTGTCACCCTGTCCGACGATGACGCCGCGCGCAATCCCGAGCGGATAAGCGACGTAGCCGTCGGGATGTTTCTCAACGACGATTTTCAGTGGTGCAGCCATGTGACGAAGGTAGGCGGGCGAGGTGCGCCGGCAAGCGAGCAGAACGAAGCCGCAAGAATGAGGGAAGGACTGCGCCCCGCCGCCATTTCAGCAGTCTCCTACAGATACCCCGCGGAGTGCAGCCGCTTGGTGAGGTCGCTCTGCTGCGCGAGCTGCCGCGCATAAATCTCCCGGGCCGCCTCGTTCGGTTTGCAACGGGTGGACTCGTCGAGCTTCACGTACTTCGGCGCGAGATCGCGGTATCGCGTCGGCTTGCCCTCGGCGGCCCCGCACGCATACGCCGCCTGGAGCGCCGCCCCGAGCGCGGCACCCTCGGCGCTCTGCAGGCACACCGTGGGGACCCCGAAGATATCCGCGCACACCTGCCGCCACGCGGCGCTCTTGCTCCCGCCCCCGGTGAGCCGGATCTCCACCGGCTGGATGCCGAGCTGCCGGATGCGGTTCAGCCCGTAGGCCAGCCCCAGCGTCGCGCCCTCCATCACCGCCCGCGCGATGTAGCTCGGCGACATCGTCTCCGTCGTCATCCCGTACAGCACCCCCTTGCCGAGCGGCAGATTCGGAGTCCGCTCGCCGTTCAGGTACGGCAGGAAAAAGAGCCCGCCCGCGCCCGGCGGAGTATCGGTCACGTGCTTCTCGAGTTCCTCGTGCGACCAGTTGAACATCTTGCGCACCTGCTCCGTCGCCACGGTCACATTCATCGTGCACACCAGCGGCAGCCAGCGGTCCGTGCTGTCGCAGAACGCCGCCACTTCCCCCTCCGGGTCCACCACCGGCTCGGCGCTGAACGCATACACCGTCCCGCTCGTCCCGAGGCTCACCGGCACCATGCCAGGTTCC
>JBEBGK010000217.1:0-6162 GCA_040081515.1 Chthoniobacteraceae bacterium | reverse complement strand
CGGGACACGCACCCGGCCCTCGATGGTCGTGGCGACCTTGCGTCCGCCGAGTCCGGCCTCCACGGCGGCGAAGAGCTGCTCGGCGCGGAGGCCGAAGCGTCCGGCGGCTTCGCGATCGATTTCGATTTCCAGATAGGGCTTGCCCTGCACGCGCAGCGGCGAGACGCCGGCGGCGCCGGGGACTTCGCGGACGGCACGCTCGACGTCGAAGGTGAGGCGCTGGAGCGTGTCGAGATCGTCGCCGAGGATCTTCACGCCGAGCTGCGCGCGGATGCCGGTGGCCAGCATGAGGCGGCGGTTTTCGATGGGCTGCAGAAACGCGCCGGGCACATAGCCGGGCACCTGCGCGAGCTTTTCGGTCAGTTCGTTTTGCAGTTTTTGAAGCGTCATCCCTGCGCGCCACTGCTCGGGCGGCTTGAGCATGATCGTCGTCTCGATCATCTCTACCGGCGCCGGATCAGTCGCGGTTTCCGCGCGGCCCAATTTTCCGCCGACGCTGAGCACCTCGGGAGTCCCGGCGATCACGCGGTCCTGCCACGCGAGCACGCGCTTCACCTCGGTGAGGCTCGTGGTGGGGATGAACACGGGCATGAAGAGCAGGCTGCCCTCGTTGAGCGGCGGCATGAACTCGCCGCCGATGCCCGCGAAGGCATTTTGCACACGCGGCCAGCCGTCGAGTTTCGCGAGCACCGCGCGCGGCAGGCCGAGGGCAAGCGTGAGCGCCGCGACCAGCAAAAACGCGGCGAAGGCGAGGACGGTCTTGCGGCTGCGCAGCGCCCAATCGAGCACGGGATCGTATATTCGCAGCAGCGCGCGCATCACCCAGTTGTCCTCCTCGCGATGGAATGGCCCGCGCACCAGCAGCGCGCACAGCACGGGCACAATGGTCACCGCGAGCAGCGTCGAGCCGATCATCGCGAACGTCTTCGTGAACGCGAGCGGGTGGAAAAGCTTCCCCTCCTGCCCCGTGAGCGCGAACACGGGCACAAACGCGAGGATGATGATCGCCATCGCGAAGAAGATCGGGCGGCCGACCTGCTGCGCGGCCTTGAGCGTGACTTCCCAGGTCTCCGCCGGGCTCAGTCGATGCCCTCGCTCCTGCTCCGCCTTTTCGCAATGACGGATCACATTCTCCGTGATCACGATCGCCGCATCCACGAGCACGCCGATGGCGATGGCGATGCCGGCGAGTGACATGATGTTCGACGTGATGCCGAACTGCCGCATGAGCACGAACGCGATGAGGATGGAAACGGGCAGCGGGAACGTGACGATGAGGATGCTGCGGAAGTGAAACAGGAAGACGACGTGCGCGAGCGTGACGAGGATCACCTCCTCGATGAGCGCGTGCTTGAGCGTGCCGATGGTGCGGTCGATCAGCTCGCTGCGGTCGTAAAATGGCCTGATGCTCACACCGGGCGGCAGGCTCGGTGCGATGCGCCCGATTTCCTCCTTCACGCCCTTGATGACGGCGTGCGCGTTTTCGCCCGTGCGCATCACGACCACGCCGCCGACGACCTCGCGGCCGTTCACATCGAGCGCGCCGCGGCGGAAATCGCCGCCGACCTCGATGCGCGCGACGTCGCGCAGGAAGAAGGGCGTGCCCTCGCGCTCGCGCAGGACGACGTGCTCGAGGTCGGCGGCGTTCTTCACGAGGCCGAGGCCGCGGACGATAAACTCCATTCCGTTCTCCTCGATGACGCGGCCGCCCACATTGAGGCTGCTCTGGCCCACCGCCATCATCACTTCGTCGAGCGAGACGCCGGCGGCTTTCATTTTGAACGACGAGACCTCGACCTGCCACTGCCGCACGAAGCCGCCGACGCTCGCGACCTCGGCGACACCGGGCACGCTTTGCAGGGAGTAGCGGATGAAGTAATCCTGCTCCGCGCGGAGCCGTCCGAGATCGTAACCACCTCTCGGCGCCTTGGCGGGATCCACGTCCAGGTAGTATTGATACACCCAGCCAAGCCCGCTCGCATCGGGGCCGAGCTTCGGCGCGACTCCTGCGGGCAGGCTGTCACCGATCGAATTCAGCCGCTCAAGGACGCGCGAGCGCGCGAAGTAGTTGTCCACGTCGTCGCGGAAGATGACCGTGAGCAGCGAGAAGCCGAACATGCTCTGCGCGCGCACGGCCTTCACGCCCGCGAGGCCCTGGAGCTGAGTGGAGAGCGGGTAGGTGACCTGATCCTCGACTTCGCGCGGCGCGCGGCCCTCCCAGTCGGCGAACACGATGACCTGGTTTTCGCTGAGGTCGGGGATCGCGTCCACGGGCGCGCGGCGCACCTCGAAGATGCCGAGCGCGATGAGCAGCAGCGTGCCGCAGGCGACGAGGAAACGGTTCCGCAGCGACCATTCGATGAGTTTCGGGATCATGGTGCTGTGGCCGCCGAGGTGAATCGGCGGGCGATTTGAGCCCTGGAAGTGCCCGCGCTTTTACAGGGGCGGCTACGATGGGCATTCATGGCCGCACCTCCGCGCCGCATTCCAGCATTTCCGCGCCCCACCACGGATTCCGGAGGCCGGTGGTGAATTGGATCCAATGGCCGCGCTCCTTCGGTGCGCTGGGCACGGCGCCTTTCGCCATGTCGCATGCGAAGATCTTCACCGCGTCGAAGCCGTCATCCTCGCGCCGCAGTTCGAGTGCGAATGCAGCGGTGGCCTCACTCAGCGGGTAGAACGCAGCGCGTAGCGCGGGGAGGTCGCCGGTCTCCGGGAGTCTCGCGAGAGCGGTGAGCTTTTCCACGCGGGTGCCAAGTTGCGCGCCGAGCGCGGTGGCGAGCGCGCCGAGCTTGCCCGCCCCGGCGCGGAAATCGGCGGGCTTGTCGGCGGCGAGCGTCTCACCGAGCGAGGCGACGCTCGCGAAGAAATCGAGCGCCGCCTTGCGCTGGGTTTCCGTGAGCGAATGCTTCCTGGCGGTCGGCGGCTTGGGCGGTCGGTTGATCTGCGATTGCCCGTCGAGGAGGAGATTGCCGGCTGTCACGACCCGGTCATCGTCGTGCAGGCCGCCGGCGATCTCCCAAAGCTCGTCGCCCGCCACGCCGACCTGTACTTCGCGCGGTTCATAGACGCCGGGGCTTTTCTCGACGTAAACGATCGGCTTTCCCGCCGGCCACAGCACGGCGGTGCGCGGCACCGTGAGCGTGGGCGCGGTCGCGGTGCGGATGCGGCCTTCCGCATAGAGCTTGTGCAGCAGTTCGTGCCGGTGCTTGCCGGGCTCGTTTGTCACCGGATTGTCGAGCACGACGCGGATCTTCGCGCTTCGTGTCGCGTCGTTGAGCGTCGGGTCGATGAATGCGATCGGCGCCTTCAGCACCTTCCCGGGAAGCGACGGCGTGGTGATCTCCACGGTTTCGCCCATTTTGATCCACGTGAGATCCCGCTCGTACGCATCGAAGACGAACCACATCTTCGAGAAATCGCCGATCTCGAAGAGCACATCGCCCTCCTTCACCTACTGCCCCGCGAAGACATTCGTGGCGACGACGGTGCCCGTGGCCGGCGCGAGGATCTGCAGTTCGCTGGGGGGCGAAGGCTTGTTGCGCAGAGCGTCGATGTCCGTCGGCGCGAGGCCGAGCCGCAGAAGGCGATCGCGCACTCCCGCGAGCAGCGCGTCGCGCTGCGCGGAGGGCTGCTGCTGCGCGACGAGCTGGTATTCGTAGAAGGCGACCCGCAGCGTCGGGCTGTAGAGAAGGGCGAGCGGCTGGCCCTCGGTCACCTCCGCGCCGATGTAGTTCACGAACAGCTTCTCCACGCGTCCATCCACCGTCGCGCTGATCTTCCGGTGCCGGGTCGCGTCGTCGTCGATCGTTCCCGCCACGTGGATCGTGCGCTGGATCGGCTGCCGCGTCACCGCGGCCGTCTCCACCCCGGCGCTCACCACCCCGGTCTTGGTCAGCGTGACGATCGGCGAATCCGCGTCGAAGCCCATCCCGCCTTCGTGGACGGGCGACAGTTCCATTCCGCAAATCGTGCATCGGCCCGGCTTGTCCGATTTCACCCACGGGTGCATCGGGCTCTGGTAATACAACACCTTGCGTCCGTCGGCGGCGACGGGTTCGGCGCCCTTGCGGTCGTGGCGGCCGAACCACCAGCCGGAGCCGGCGGCGATTGCGATGAGGAGGAGGATGAGAAGTTTTTTCATGGGATCTGAGAGTGGAATGACTTTGACGATGGACCACCCCGCGCCGCGATCGCGGCATCAGGGCACACTGCTGGCGTCAGAGCCCTCTCAGACCATCCGGATGCAGAGCACCGCCAGACGCGAGGTGCCTGTTCTGCGTTCCGCGGATTCGCGGAAAATATCGGGCGACCACGCCCCAACCGTCACCGGCGGAAATGCAACCGCCACCGCGGCGGATGCGAACATGTCCCGGACACCATTCTGCGCCGTCGGCGCCGGGAGGGCAGGGTGCTCCGCGGGCGCCTTCGATTCCGCCGCGCAGCAGTCCGATTGCGGTTCGGCGCAGCAGTGGCAGCCGGCGGGGGCCGATTCGGAACCGCACGTGACCCGCACGCCCGCCGGGGCGAAAAGCACACCCAGACAGATCGCGAAGGCCACCATGGCCCTGCATACCCGCACCGGGAGCGACGTCTTCATCGTGGGATTAGAGTCGCACAGCCGGGTCCCCGTTCAAAGTGATATTCCCCGCACCCTGGCACGCGGCAAATCCCGCTGGAGCGTCCCGCCGGATTCCAGCACTCTCGCCGCCGTGAACACCATCCTTCACCAACTGGCCCACAGTCCGTTCTGCATCCCGATCGCGCAGGCGCTCCGCGCGGCCGGCGCGGAGTTCGAGACCCGCGAAGTGCCCAATTGGGACCGCAGCGAACTCCTCCGGCTGACCGGGGGCGCCTACTACGCCGTTCCGGTGCTCCAGCACGGTGGGCGGATCATTTTTGAAAGCGGCACCGACACGCAGGATGTCGCCCGCTTTGTGGATGACACCTGGTTTGGCGGCCGCCTCTTCCCCGCGGACATCGAGGCGGCGCACCTGTGCGTGATCGAATTCCTCGAGAACGAAGTCGAGGCGCGCACGTTCAAACTCGTGGACATCCATTGGATTCCCACGATCCCCGATGTCGCCCATCGCGGCATGGTCATCCGCCACAAGGAACGCAAATTCGGACGCGGCTGCGTGGACGCATGGCGGCGCGACGCGGTGCAAATCCGCGCGGAACTGGACGCGCTGCTGGTCCGCTTCGAGATGACGCTCCAGCGCCGCAGCTTTCTCTTCGGCGACACGCCGGTGTATGCGGACTTCCTCCTCTTCGGCGTCCTGGGAAATCTCACCTTCAACGGCTGGAACCAGCTCGCGCCTGCGCAGAAAGCGATCGCGGAATGGCGTGACCTCCTCGCAGGGTGGAGAGTCTCCGACACCGGCGCCGCTTTGCAGCCTGTTGAAAAATGCTGAGCCTCTTCCCCTTCGCGTGGCTCTTGCTCCTCATTGCGCCTCGGAAACGGAGCAAGAGCATGAGCATGACAAAGAGGTAAGAACGGCGCGCCGACCGTATTTCACCAGGCAGGCCCGGGGCTGAAAATGAAGCGCCCTGCGCAGGATGCGTTCGCCTCCCGCGCAGGGCTGATTTCCTTCCAGCGGACAGAATCGGACTTCCGCCGGTTTCCTTACTGGGCCTTCTTCTTCTTGCCCTTCCTCTTGGCTCCTGCCGCGGCAATCTCGTCGTCGCTCAGGGATCCGCCGTTATCCGTGTCGAGGGTCTTGGCCTCCGCTTTGCCTGCAGTGAAGTCGGCCTTGAGCGTTTCGACCTCCGTCCCGTCGATCTTTCCGTTGCCGTCCTTGTCGTACATCGCGAGGGCGCCGCCGCCGCGTTTGCCTTTCTTACCCGGCTTGGCTGCGTGCGCGGGGACCGTGATGACGAGGCCGAGGGCCACGACGGAGAGGATGGTGATGATGCGTTTCATGGTTTGTTTCTGATGGGTTGTGTTTTTTGTTGAAGAGCCCGGCGCACATCGCCGCACCGCCGGAGGCGGGGAAGTGGATGTGTCGTCGGTTCAAGCGGGTAACAGCAGAACGATCCGCAATCGGGACGGAAAATTTGCACGTGCCGGGCACCGCCCGCCGGACTGCCCCCGGCCCTGCTCACCGCGGACTAGGACCCCGGCTTTTGTTCCGAGTGGCTGGAGCCGACAGCGACCCATGG
>JBEBGK010001169.1:0-1515 GCA_040081515.1 Chthoniobacteraceae bacterium | reverse complement strand
CGAGGCCATAGGAATTGGCCTGGAGAAAATGGCGGCGGGAGCAGAGGCGGGAGGGCATGGGGAAAGTGATTAGTGCTGAGTGCTCAGATTCAAGCGTGTGCGCGGCGGCTGACTGAGGACTGCGCACTGAGAACTGAGCACTTCATTCGACATACAGGAAGCGGTTCGAACTGAAGAGCACCTGGCAGTAGCTCGCGAGGCCTTCGACTGCCGGATCGGGTGTGGGCTTGTCCTTCGGATGCTGGATGCCGTGGTGGTAGGCGCGCACGGCCTCGGTCTGCTCGGCGATGTGGGCGAGGGCGCGCTGCACGTCGGCCTCCTGCGGGGGGCGGCCGAAAAGGATGCGCCACGCCCCGCCGATTTGCGCGGGAATGTTGTCGGGTGCGTCGGCCCGCAGGCGCTTCGCGAGGCTGCGCGCGGTTTCGAGGACCAACGTGTCGTTCATCATCAGCAGGGACTGAGGCGCGACCGTGGTGCGCATGCGCAACTCGCAGTTCGGCTGCATCACGGGCTCGTCGAAGGTCTCCAGCACGGTGAGCGGTGTCTTGCGGCGCATCTGCACGTAGATCGAGCGGCGGAAATCATCGGCGCCACCGCTCTCGACCTTCGGTGCGGTGATGGTGCCCTTGTCCTTGCCCATGACGATCCGCCCCTGCACGTCACGCGCGATTTCCGACGGCGGGCCGAACGGGCTCGGGTTCAGCGTACCCGCGGTGGCGAGCATCGAGTCGCGCAGCGTATCCGCGTCGAGACGCTGAATTTTGAAGCGCGCGAAAAATTTGTTGTCCGGATCCGCCTTGAGCGACGCGTCGTTGCGTGACGACTGGCGGTAGGTCGTGCTCATCACCATCAGCTTGTGCAGCGGCTTGAGCTTCCAGCCGCCGTCCATGAATTCGCTCGCGAGCCAGTCGAGCAGTTCGGGATGCGTGGGGCGTTCGCCCTGCGCGCCGAAATCGCCGGGCGTGTTCACGATTCCGCGGCCAAAATGATTCAGCCAAAAGCGATTCGCCAGCACGCGCGCGACGAGCGGATGCTTCCGGCTCGTGAGCCACTTGGCATACGCGAGCCGTCGCCCGCTTGATCCCGATTCCACCTTCTCCGACTTGAACGGCTCGATCAGCGGCGTCGCGAGCACGGTGAGTTCGCCGGGTGACACTTCCTGCTTCGGCTGATCGTGATCGCCGCGGTGGAAAAGATGCGTCTTCGGCACGACGCCCTTCACCTCGGTGAGCGCCATCACCATGCCCTCGGGCGGCAGCGTCGAGCGCAGCTTGGTGCCCTCGGCGGTCTTGTCGGTGTCCTTCTCCTGCAGCGCCGCGTCGTAGAGGTCGAGCGAGTAGAGCGCGAGGGCGTTCGGGTATTTTTTGAGGAGCGCCCTCTGCTCCGGCGTGCGGTCCTTTTCCACCGTCGCGCGCGCCTTGCGATACGGCTCACGCTCGGCTTCGGGGAGCTCGACGAGTTCCTTCTCGAAGATCTCGTCGAGGAACTTTTTGCTCATCGCCTGCGCCTCGCGGT
>JBEBGK010000216.1:0-6189 GCA_040081515.1 Chthoniobacteraceae bacterium | reverse complement strand
CGCGAGGCCGGGCGCGGTGGCGCAGGGAACCCCGGCGCGATGCCCAGCGCGACGAAGCCGATGATCAAATTGATCCCGCACGCGATCGAGAGCGTCGCCAGGTTTCCAAACCGCTCGAACATGAAGAACGTCGCCAGCGCCACACCCGTGACCGCGCCGATCGCATTCGCGCCGTAAAGCAGCGCCAGCGTCCGCCGGCCCTCGTCTTCCTCCTTCGAGACCGCCTTCGCCGCCGCGGGCAGCGTGCCGCCCATGAGGAACGTCGGCACCGCGAGCACCACCGCCGCGAGCACCAGCCGGATGACTGTCCCGATTCCCTGGCCCCACGCGACCGTCCCGCCGGAGGCGATGTACGCGCCGCGCGCCACGGCCACGAGCAAGGGGCTGAGCGCCGCCGTGAGCGCGATCAGGATTTCCAGCTTCCCGTACAGCGCCAGCGGCCGCGACGCCGCATCCGCGCGCCGGCCGAGCCGGATGCTGCCGATGCCGATTCCGCCCATGAACACAGCGAGGACCGCCGCGGAGGCCGCGGTCGAAGTGCCCAGGATCAGCCGCAATTCCCGCAGCCAGACCAGTTGATAGATCAGGGCGCACATGCCTGACCCGAAAAGGAGACAGACAACCGCGCGGGGAGACTTCAAGGGCTGCATTGGGCCAGTGCTTAACAGCAATCATCGTGCCTGACACGGAACGAACCTCTTAGACCTCGAAAAGAGCCCGAAAATTCTTATTGACGCTTTCTCACTGTTATAGCTACTATACCCAAGTCGCAGGAATTACCCTGCGCGGTCATACAAAAAACAAACACAATAAAAATGAAAGTTAGCATCCTCGATCAGTTCGCCGCAGACGCCATCAACGCCCCCGCAGTCGTGACCGGCGGCAGCGGTTGCAAGCCCAAGAAGAGCAAGTCCAAGAAGTGCAAGAAGAGCAAATCCAAGAAGAGCAAGAGCTCGAAGAGCCGGCCGCCGGCGTGCCCTCCTCCGCCCCGCTGGTAGTAGTTCCCGGCTCCGGGAATTAGCGACATTTCCCAGCGAACCCCCGGTGAATCGCGGTCCCTGAGAGGCTGCGCTTCCCCCCGGTCGCCGAGGCAAAAAGCAGGAAGACTTTCGAGTCTTCCTGCTTTTTCATTTCTGGGCCGCCATCCTGCTGGTAGGGAGCCGGAATTCCAATGGCGTCCCGGCGTCATTTCGAATGAGACGTCCAGTCTTCAGCCCACGCAGTTGCGCGCGGAAGGCCGCACACTGCGTGAAGCCGGCAAGGAGGGCACACTCACCCGGCTGCGCCCCAATCTCATGACCGCGCTCGTCGCCAGCCTCGGCTTCCTGCCCATGGCCCTCGCCATCGGAGCTGGGTCCGAAGGGCAGCGCCCCATCGCCACCGTCGTCATCGGCGGCATCATCACCTGCACTTTCCTCACCCTCCTCGTCGTGCCAATACTCTACGAGCGGAAAGAACGGAAACCAAAAACACCAACCCAAAACTAAACAAACAAGATGAAAACACTGCTGAACATCCTCATCATCGCCGCCCTTGTCACCGCGTCCACCTTTGCCGACGGTAATCTACGCTGGTTCCCGCAAAGGTCTCCTCCTCGACCTCGACGGCAAACAAGCCGAGTTCGTCGTCGAGAAAGACCGCACCATTAGCATCGCCTTCTACGACGCCGCCGGGAAGAAACAGCCCGTCGCCGCGCAGGTCTTCGCCGCCACCGCCGAAGCGCCCGGCGCGAAGACCAAGCTGGAGTTTGAAAAGAAGGGCGACCTGCTCGTCTCGAAAGCCCCGCTGCCCGCGGGCGAAGGCTATCAAATCGTCGTCCAGGCCAAGACCAGCGCCGACGCCAAGCCGAAGAACTTCCGAATCAAAATGGAAACGCACGAGTGCGGGAAGTGCGAGAACCCCGAATACGCCTGCACCTGCGACGAGTAAATCGCGCATTTGCGTCCGGCGCGTTCGATCCGCGCCGGACGTGGACCAAAAATTGCTTGAACGAAAACGATAACTGCACCATCTAAGCGACACGTGAGCCGTAATTCCAACTCCCACATCTTCGCCATCGCGCTGTGCGTCCTCGCACTGTTCGTGGCGCAGACGTTTGGCAGCAAGGCCGGTTACGTCTGCCTGTGCGGGGGTGAGCCCGTGCCGACGCAGACATCGCACTGTCACGGGCCGCATGGGGAGAAGTGCCACACTGGCGATGCGCAGGCGGATGACTCGCACAGCGAGGAAGGGTCCGGCCAGCGCGAGGATCATCAGGTGGTTAATCAAGACGTGCAGTTGCGTCCGGTGGAGGCCGCGCCGCAGGTCATCGCGCCGCAAGTGCTGCTCGCGATGCTGCCGGTAGTGCAGATTCTTTTCGCCAGCCAGGAAGCGAAGGTTCCGGCCAGCTATTCCGTGGATTTTGGGGAGTCGCCGCCGTTCGGAGTAACGGTGGCCCGCACGATCGTTCTGCGGATCTGAGTCATGGTTTGGTAACGGCACTCGCCGTTCCCGTTTGTTCGTTCGCGTTCCGCGCAATCTCGCGCCTCCGCGCCTCCGTTCACTTCACTCAACCCATGCACTCATGTCTTTTCGTTCATCCATTTTTCTATTCTTCGCCTGCGCAGCCCCCGCGTGGGCCGGCAGCGTCACCCTCAGTGTCGAGGGTGCAGCCGATCACGCCCTAACGCGCAACCCGCCACTCGCCGCCGCCCGCCTTCGCAGCGAAGAAGCGCGCGAAAGTGCGCTAATCCTCTCGCTCACGGGAGATGTTTCCATGAATGCACCCCCCGAACACCAGGGGAGGCAGGCTGTCAGCGCCGCCGTCCACAACTGACGGCTAAAAGGCGGCATTCCCTTTTCGAGCTCCAGGCACGGCATGTCCACGCCTGCAAACCGCAAACCACTACGTTTTCCATGCTTCGTTCCATCTCTCTGACTTTTTCGTTCTTCCTGGCCGCCGCTACATCCGCTCCGGCTCTCACCGTTTCTCTCTCCGAGATCGGTCCGCGTGTCCGTGCCGCTCATCCTTCGCTGAAAGCCGCCCGCATGGCCGTGGAGGAGGCGCGGGGCCGGCAGCTCGGCGCCGGGCGTCTCGCCAATCCCTCCGTTGGCTTGGACTCACGCAATGAAACCTACCTCTCGCCAGGCGAAGTCCGGTTTTCCTTCGATCAAGCATTCCCGATTACCAAGCGCCTGAAGCTGGAGACGCAGCTCACCTCGCAGCTCGTCACCGCGGCGGAGCTGGAGGTGAAGGACGTCGAGCGGCGATTGATCTCCGAAGCGCAGACCCTGGCGGTGCAGATTCTCGCCATCAAGCAGCAACGAGCCTTGCGCCAGCAGCAGACGGAGCTGGCCTCGAAGCTCTCCGAATTCGTCACCGGGCGTGCGAAAGTGGGTGAACTCTCCGAGCTGGATGCCGCCCAGGCCCAGGTGGACGCTCAGCGCCTCATCGTGGAAGCCCGGAAGTTGGAAAGTGAGAGCCGCGGCCTGGTGGGTGCCCTCAAGCCCATGCTGAATCTCGACCCTGATGATGTGCTGGTGCTCTCCGGCGCGCTCCCGGAGATGAACGTGCCGGGCAAAGGCGCTAACTGGGCGATGCGGGCCGACTACCAGCTCGCTGAGGCCAGGCTCACCGCCTCTCAAACCGACATCCATCTCGCCAGAGACAACAAGTGGCAGGACCTGAGCGCTGGCATCTTCGCCGGGCCAGAGACTCAGAACGCGTCTGGCGATGATCGAAGGACCAATGGCGTGATCGGTTTCCGCATCTCGCTTCCTTTGCCCTTGTGGAACAAGAACGAAGGGCAAGTGGCGGAGAAGACCGCCGCCGCAGAGCGTGCGCGTCTGGAGCAAGCGGCACTCGGCAAACAAATCCGCAGTGACGCCGAGAATGCGAGGCGTGACATGCAGGCCAGGCGTGATCTCGCCCGCGAGACTCGCGACAAGCTCCTGCCACTCGTCATCGAGCAGACCGGCAAGCTCGAAAAAGCCTACGAGAGCGGCCAGATCGACCTGCTCACCATTCTCCGCGCCCGCGAGCAGCGTCTGCATCTCGAAGCCGCCGCGCTGGATGCCGTGCGCGACTTTCATCTCGCCCGCATCCGCTACGAGACCGCCATCGGGAACCACGCCCCGGCCACTCCCGCACCGAAACCCGCCCGCTGACCTTCCCTCTCACTTCTCATCATGAAACGCACCCTGATTCACTCGTTCTTCTGCCTGTCACTGACCGGCATCACCCTCGCCGCCGGAGACAACAAACGCTCGGCGAACACCGTCGTGCTCGACGAAACCGGGGTGAAAAATCTCCGCATCGAAACCGTGGAAGTCGAGGAGACCGACTTCGAGGAAATCATCTTCTCGCTCGGGCGCATCGAGGCGATCCCGAACAAAATCGCGGCGGTGACGAGCCGCGTGGCCGGACGCATCATGGAGCTGAAAGTCATCCCCGGCGACCAAGTCCAGGCGGGGCAGGAAGTGGCGCGGCTGGAGAGCCGTCAGCCGGGCGACCCGCCGCCGAGCATCCTGCTGAAAGCGCCGATCGCGGGGCTCATCACGAGGGTCGATGCGCGGCTTGGCGATCCGCTGGAGCCGGACAAGGCGCTGCTGGAAATTACCGACCTGACCGAAGTTTATGCGGTGGCGCGGGTGCCCGAACACCAGGCCGGGAGCATGAAGCCGGGCACCATCGCGCACATCAAAGTCGCGGCGCTGCCGAATGAAGCTTTCGATGGCGAGCTGCTGCGCTTCGGCACTTCGGCGGACAAACAAAGCGGCACGATCGACGCGATTTTCCGCCTGCCGAACAAAGGCGGGCTGCTGCGCTCGGACATGCGCGCGGAGTTTTCCATCGTGCTGAGCAAACGCGCCGGGGTGACGAGCGTGCCGCGCGGGGCGCTGCAAGGCGAAGCATCGAACCGCTTCGTCTATGTCGAGGACTTCGATTTGAGAAACGCCTTCGTGAAAACGCAGGTCGAGGTCGGGCAGATGAATGACCGCTTCGTGGAGATCACGAACGGCCTGCTGCCCGGCGACAAGGTGGTGCGGCAAGGCGCATAGACGCTGGCTTTCGCGGGCGGTGGCAGCGTCTCGCTCAAGGCCGCGCTCGATGCCGCGCACGGCCATGAACACGCCGCCGACGGCTCCGAGCTGAAGGAAGGTGAAAAAGGCAAAGCCGCCGGCGACGACGGCCACGGCCACGGCGAGGAAGCAGCGGCGAGCCCGGTGTGGAAGATCATCAGCGGCGTGCTTTTCGTGCTGCTCATCGTCTCGACGGTGACGAAACGCCGCGGGTCATCGGTCGCTGAACCGGCCGCATTCAAGCCTGCGGCCAAAACTGAGGAGGCGAAGTAATGCTCAACAAGATGATTCATTGGTCGCTCGCAAACCGGGCGATCATCGTCGGCATCTCGCTGATCCTGATGGTCCTAGGATTGCAGACGGCGACGAAGCTGCCCGTCGAGGTGCTGCCGGACCTCACCAAGCCGACCGTCATCATCCTCACCGAAGCGCCGGGCCTCGCCCCGGAGGAGGTGGAGACGCGGGTGACGCAACCCATCGAGAGTTCGCTCATGGGCATCGCCGGGCTGACGCGCCTGCGCTCGAACTCCGACGTGTCGCTCTCGCTCGTCTATGCGGAGTTCGGATGGGACACGGATATCTACAAGGCGCGCATGCTCGTGCAGGAGCGGATGCAAGGCGTGCGCGAGCAATTGCCCGAGGGCGTGCAGCCATTCATGACGCCGGTCGCTTCGCTCATGGGCGAAATCCTGCTCGTCGGCGTGCGTTCCACGCTCAAGGAAGGTGAGCAGGGTTACATCCCGCCGCGCGACGTGCGCGCGCTCGCGGATTGGACGATCAAGCGCCGGCTGCAAAGCGTCTCCGGCATCGCGGAGATCCTGAACATGGGCGGCGGCGTGAAGCAGATCGAGATTCAACCCGACCCGTTCCGGATGCAGGCGAATGATGTGGGCCTCGATGAGCTGGAGCACGCTGCGGGCGAGGCCGCGAGCACGAGTACCGGCGGTTTCATCAATACCGGTCCGACCGAAATCATGGTGCGCAATCTCGCCATGACCACGCAGCCGGAAGACATCGCGCGCACGGTCATCAAAACGGTCAATGACCGGCCCATCCTGATCTCCGACGTGGCAAAAGTCGCGTGGGGCGTCGAGCCGATGCGCGGCGACGCGACCGTGAGCCAGAACC